>CAYYUU010000105.1:0-12016 GCA_964474955.1 uncultured Alcaligenaceae bacterium
TGTTGAGCAACAGTCCGTAATTTGTGAGTTCCCAAACACATGCCCCAACCGGTAAGCAATGCCGAACAAGTGACGAATGAGGGAGTCGTAAAAGCTCCCACCACGTGTTGAAGAATCCGTGACAAAGACGGTCTCCTTGTCCACATGAGACGACCCTTTTCGTGAAGGGTTTTCAACTCGCACTCTTCACGATAGGACGTTTTCCCTTTCTTTGACTCGAAAAATTTCAAAGTCAGTAGTGATCAAACGTTCGCAAATTTTTGCGAGCGTTCAGAATTGCTATAAGTCGTTATCGGGAAAGCGGAGGAGGAGGGATTCGAACCCTCGGTACGGAGAACCGTACACCGGATTTCGAATCCGGCCCAATCGGCCGCTCTGGCACTCCTCCGAGAATGAATGTGTGATTAATAGAATAGCTGACGGGCGGCGTGCAGGCAAGAGCAGAGACAAGCCGCGATGAGTCCGATTAATACGCGTTGCGATCCGCCAAGACGCGAAAGACCGTCAGCCACAAGATCCGCAGATCGAGCCACGGCGTCCAGTGGTTGATGAAGTGCAACTCGTATTGGATTCGTTTTCGAAGGGACGTGTTGCCGCGCCAGCCGTTCACTTGAGCCCATCCGGTGATTCCACATTTCACGGCGTGCCGCGCCATGTAGTTCGGAATGGTCTTGCGGAACTTCTGGATGAACTCGGGACGCTCCGGGCGCGGCCCCACGAGACTCATGTGACCAAGCAACACGTTGATCAGTTGTGGCAACTCGTCCAGGCTCGTTTTGCGAAGGAAGGTCCCAAGGGGCGTGCGGCGGGGGTCGTCTTTTTGGGCCCAGACGGCTCCGGACTGGTGCTCGGCGTCCACTCGCATGCTGCGGAATTTTAGCATATGAAATGTCTCGCCGTTAAGGCTACAGCGAGGTTGCGAATAGAAGATCGGACCTTTACTCGTGAGCTTCACGAGGATCGCAATCAACAACAGGACTGGCGACAACAGAACCAACAACGCCAACGAGAACGCCACGTCCATCACTCGTTTGACGAACACATTCTAGTCATAGAGTGGTTACTCTCGCAGGCTCACGATCGTCATGTTGTCGAGCGGTGCCACGGCCAAAGACACTCCCGCCAAACCAGGCATGTCCATGACCAACCGCACTTCGACTAACTCTTGCGACAACACGTCGTAGACGTGACGAATCTCTTGCGACCTCTGCATGGGCAGGCAGATGAACACGTACGCAACGCGATACTTTTGGATGAGTTCGCGAAGCTCGTCGGTTCCACCGAGAATGTCGAGATCCTCACAAAGGTGCGATGGCTCGTCTTCGATGAACCCGAGCGGTTTGATTCCCAACCACGTCGAACGCCGGAGCGTTCGCGCCGTCGCCCTCGCGACCCTTCCCGTTCCGACGACCAGGGCAAACGCTTGGTTATAGCCGCGACTCCGAAGCCATTGCACACTTACCCAACTGCCGCGCCGCATCACCAACAAAAACACGACCGTCAATCCCGTGAATAGAATCATCGTCATCCGCGATTCATACGGATCGTGCAAGTAAAACGTGCAGCCCATCATCAACAGCGAAACGAGCAACGCACCTTTGACGACGCAAACCATGTCTTCGTAGAAACGCCGAAGGCGATGGATTTCGTATTGACCGGTGATCCGAAAGGCCACAGCACTCAAGACCAACAACAACGGAATGTTGCGGACGCAAAGGACAAACTCGGGGGGAGTCTTGAGGACAGGGATCCATCCGGTTTGGAAACGAACAAAGTACGCCGTGAGCCACGCGAGGGCCGTCAATACGACGTCCCACACCATGAACCAGACGCACAAGACTTGGCTGCGTTGTTTAATCATCTTTGGCATCCTTGCCAACGCGAAACCGAGAAGTTCCGTACCGTTCGAGCGATTGCCCATCGGTCGTCTGTGGCAACTCGGACGGGTGGCACAGTCACTCCCCCAGAAGCCGGAGCAGCCGGGTTTTAGCACTACCTTCCAAATGTGTCAAGGAAAGGATGAAATGACCAAACCGAAAAAGCCAAAGCACTTTTCGCGGGAGCAGCTGGATCAATAAGTATCGCATTTTTGGTAGCACGTCTTTCGTGAACTGCTCTATTGATCCGTCCACCCGAGCGAAGAGCCACCTTCCCAAGACCCAAAACCACGGTCCTTCTTGCGAGTGGATACTCACCAACTCACTTCCCTCACGATTGCCTTCGCAGTAGCATACCAAGAGGAGGTAACGCCATGACCGAACAGGAATGGTGGGCATGCACCGAACCGCGTGAAATGTTGGAATTTCTCAGGCCGCTGACCAGTATCCGGAAGTTGAGGCTCTTTGGGTGTGGTTGCTGTCGGCGTATTCTGCATTTGGTCCCGGCAGAGGAATCCGAAAATCTGTCTGCGGAACTCCAGATGGTCGAAGAAATCGCCGACGGCCTTGTCGACGAGAATTTCCTTTCGACGTGGCGACACCAAGTGATTGATTACGTCCACACCCATCCAGACGACCACGACACACGCGACGAAGAATTCGAAGATCAACCGGTATCGATGCGGGCCGCGTCAAGTTCAATTTCGACCTCGGCCATCAGCATGGTGCTGTCTAGCGTCTACGATTTCGGTCTCGGAAAAGTCGTCGATGGCCACGCCCGAGTATGGTACACGGTCTTGGATGTGGCATTGAATGCCGCCCGTGCCACCGGAGCTGCTGCACTTCGCGGACACGACGAACGTTGGTCGGCCGATCTCTACGAGGTCGCCAAACCCGAACGGATGGCCCAGTGCGAACTCGTTCGAGATGTTTTCTTGTTCCCGGATTTGGACGTCGAGTTTTCCTCGACGTGGCGAACCGATAATGTTCTTCGCATTGCGACGTTCGCCTATGAGAATCACCGCTTCGACGAATTGCCCATCCTCGCCGATGCCTTGGAAGAAGCGGGATGCGACGAAGACACCATACTCGACCACTGCCGCACACAACAAGATCATGCCAAAGGTTGTTGGGTCTTGGACACGATCCTGCAAAAAGAGTGACATAGGGTTGTCGTACATCACATTGAGGGATTCTGACACCAGCCCGATCCGCGGAGGTCGCTACGTAGCCCTTTTGGGCCAAAAGGGCTACATCGTGGGCTGAAGCCAAAAACGCCGTAAGCGAGGGACACGAGCGCAGCGCGAAACAACGCTTCAGGCCGATTTCCCCGTTCAAATTAACGGTCGCGCCCCTGAAAACACCTCTTCTCATCCCGACCGGAACTGCCCAACCCGTTGTTTTCCAGGAACTCTCCGCGAACAATGACTACAATATAAGAGTGTGGCTCTGGACACGCCGTTTCGCAGTTCCAGTACCATTCTTGAGTCATCCAGCTTATTCCTTCAAAAAGTTCACAATACACTATGCCACCAACGAACAACGAGAATCCCACCAAAAAAGGAAAAGAGCCTGGTCGCCCGTGGTTAGCCAACCTTTCCTGGGTGTTGATGCTCATGGCCATCGCCCTGAGCAGTTACTTCCTGCTCAATCGGCAACCGACCGCCGAAAAACTCACGTACGGACAATTCCTCGTGCTCTTGAAAAATGCCGACTCGGGCATCCGGTTCGAAGACGTCAAAGTGGGCGAGTCCGAAATTCGCGGGAAAATGATCACGACGGATACCGTGTCGGACGGCTCGAAGGCCCCCCCGAAACTCGAAAAAACGACCTACTTTCGGGTCGACCGTAAGGGACTCGAACGCGACACCGAGTCTCTGGTCAAGCTCTTGAAGGAAAAAGTCCGTGGCGGATTTCGCGCCGAACCAGAACCGTCTCCGCTAATGCAACTGTCCTCGCTGTTGATGTTCAGTCTCTCGATTCTACTGGCAATCTTCCTGGGGTTCATGATCGTCCGGTGGGTCGTTGGGAATAACTCCCCGCTGACGTTCGGGCGGAGTCGCCACAGAATCTATGCGGACAAAGACACGGCCGTCACGTTCAAGGACGTCGCCGGGATCGAAGAAGCCGTGGAAGAATTGCGTGAGATCGTTGACTTCTTGCAGAACGCCGACAAGTACCTCGCGCTCGGCGGTCGCATCCCGAAGGGCGTGTTGCTCGTCGGTCCGCCCGGCACCGGGAAAACCCTCCTCGCCAAGGCCGTAGCCGGGGAGGCCCACGTTCCGTTCTTCAGCCTGAGCGGTTCGGACTTCGTGGAGATGTTCGTCGGTGTCGGCGCGAGTCGCGTGCGAGATCTCTTTTCCCAGGCCGAGTCCCGCGCACCGTGTATCATCTTCATCGACGAACTCGACGCCCTCGGCAAGACTCGTGGAGTCAGCGCCATTGGAGGCCACGACGAACGCGAACAAACCCTCAACCAACTCCTCGTCGAGATGGACGGCTTCGATTCGAACCGCGGCGTCATCATCATGGCCGCAACGAACCGTCCGGAAACACTCGACTCGGCGCTCCTGCGTCCGGGACGTTTCGACCGAAATGTGGTTGTCGACCGCCCCGACTTGAATGGCCGCGAGGCCATCTTGACCGTCCACACTCGTCACGTTCGGATGGGCGAAAACGTGGATTTACGACACATCGCGAGCTTGACTCCTGGGTCCGTTGGTGCCGACCTCGCCAACCTCGTGAACGAAGCCGCCTTGCTTGCGGCCCGGAAGGACAAGAAAGAAGTCGAAATGTCCGACTTCGAGGAGGCCGTCGAACGGAGCACTGTGGGACTCGAACGCCGCAGCCGGATCATGAGCGAAGACGAAAAACAACGCGTGGCGTACCACGAAGCCGGTCACGCTCTCGTGGCCTGTGCGTTACCGAATACGCACACGGTACACAAAGTCTCGATCATTCCGCGGGGCGTGGGTGCGTTGGGATACGTCGTGAGCCGCCCCGACGAAGACCGATACCTCGTCACGCAATCCGAACTCGAGAGCCGAATCAAGGTCGCCCTTGCCGGAACGCTGGCCGAGGAAATCGTCTTCAACGAAATTTCCAACGGAGCCACGAACGACCTCGAACAAGCGAACCATATTGCTAGGAGGATGGTGAAAGAGTTCGGGATGAGCCCGCTCGGACGAATCAGTTATCCGGAGCAGAGCACTTCTCCGTTCTTGCCAAGCACGGGAATGGGCGGTGGTGATTTGCCATACAGCGAAGAAACGGCGAGAGAAATCGACCTCCAGGTTCGCAAGATCATCGACGAAGCGACGAAGGAAGTCCGTGACATTCTACTCGAACGAAGGGACGCGCACGAAGCCCTCGCCCAACGACTCATGGAGAAAGAAGTCATCGACGGCACGGAGTTACGATCCTTGCTCGAACAATATCTTCCAGGACCAAAACTCGTCCCCGGCACCGGACCGAAGAGTTCGGAAGCCATCTCGGCCTCTCCCAAGCCTCCAGAAGACGGATTCCAAGGCTCGGATGGTCGAAATTAGAAAAGGTGGGGGTTTAAGAGTCTCCGAAAGGTGGAAGGCGGAAGGCAGAAAAATAGCCATGGATGAGCCCAGACCAATGATCATGGTACTTCTCGACTCAACTGGCTGTTCCTTTTTCTTCCTTCGCATCTTCGCCCGAGGTTTTTTGTCATCGACTCACGCTCCTGGCTTTTTCCTGGACGTAGTGCCGAGCTTCGCGATTCAGAATCTTGTATAGGAAGTACCCCAAAATCATGACCGCAGCATTTCGGATGAGTGGGCCCAGGACTGGAATCGGAAGAGTTTGAAATGGTACCCAATAGTCGGCCAACAACATCAACGGTACTAAAATCAAGGTGGCCATGCGGGCGAACCAGCCGATGTGATACCCGACGTCGGTGAACATCCGCAGGATGGTGCCGAGTTCTCTCCAGACCTCCGTCACAAACCACATATCTCGGAGGCGGTCTCCGCCGACTCCCGTGACGGCGGAAGCGACCCGCACTTGATTTTCGGACGGGCCACCTTGTTCGGAAACTTCTTGGTTGGCCGTTTGCTTCTTCCCGCCAAAAAAGGTCCATCCAGTCTTTTTCTGATCGGTGACGTGCTCGGTTGCTTTTCCCGAAGTATCCAGAACAGACTGAAAGCGTTCCGTGACTCGCGAGTAAACTCGGTCTTCGAGGACCTGGGTGTCTTGCAACGAGGCGATTGCGTCTTCGAGTCGCTGCAAACGCTCTTGGAGGTCGGCGAGTTCGGAGGGTGAGCCGTTTTGGAGTTCTTCGGGAACAGATTCCGGAGTGGTCGGCTGTTCGCTCATGATGGATTTCCCGCTCGTGGATAGGGCCAATTCACTTTAACGCCTACCATAACCACTCGAAGAAGAGAACACCAGAGAAGTCGCAAATTGGTGTGTTGGGAGAACCGCCTTTCGCTCCACGAAATGGGGCCGATTGCCCAAAGTTTTGGCCAGCGTCATTCCTGCCCGTCGGATTGGATTTCTTCCCCCCGCAGGCCGACTAACGCCTCGCTGCCAAGGGTCAACTCTGTTTCCCCGACTTCTAACACGTACAGGTCGTCGAGTGGTTGGTAGCTCTTGACGTAGATGATCGCTCCGGGCGTCAATCCTTGCGATTGCCACCGTCGCAACCGCGCGGGGTTATCGTCCTGGACTTCACGGATGATTACCCGTTGACCGTCGCGGAACTTGTCCAGGGTCTTGAGTTTTCGGTCAGGGAGTTCGCCTTCGCGAGTCGGGATGGGGTGGCCGTGGGGGTCCTCGAGCGGCTCGTTCAAGTAGGCCGCGATGGCTTGTTCGAGCCTCGGAGAAATGGCGTGCTCGAGGGCTTCGGCTTCCTCGTCAATTTCGCTCCAATCGAGGCCCAGAACTCGGAACAGGAATAACTCCAGCAGTCGGTGTCTTCGGATGACTCGCCGGGCCTGGCGAACCCCTGGCTCGGTGAGTTGGGCCCCTTGGCCCGATTCATAGACGATCCAGCCGGCTTCGGCCAGTCGCTTGAGCATGCCGGTAACGGACGGGGCTCGCACGTTGAGACGCCCTGCGATGAGGACCGGAGAGGCAAACCCATCGACGCCACCAAGGCTGTGTATGGCCTTGAGATAGTTTTCCACTGCGATCGACGGTTCGCCCGTCATGTGTTAATCCCACCCGTTGTTAAAGGACGATAGAGGGGAACGGAAACACGCAAGAGAGCGAGCGACACGAGGGAGTGGCGAAAAGCAACTTGTCCGAACGTTCCTTTGGCGAACACTTGAGTTCTTTGCCCACTCTCTCGTTCGCATATTATACTGGTTGGGACACGAGAGTCTTGGCAAGTCGGGTTGGGACGCCGTGAAAATAATTTCCGTTTTTGGTCCGTAGGACAGGTTTGTAACCTGTCCATTGATTTCTGGGACAGGTTACAAACCTGTCCTACGAAAAATCTCGAATTGCAAGGTCGGGAAGAATTCGAAAACAGGGACAATCATGACAATTCGTATTGCCTTCTTCGGTGCCGGGGAGTTGGCCCAACCATACCTGAACGCCTTGGCCAGGCGGACCGACGTTGAGTTGGTCGGTGTGTGTGATGCTGACATGCGAGCCGCCGAGCAAATCGCGGTCGGTTGGAACGCGACCGTGTTTTCGCACTACGAAGAAATGATGATCCAGACGACGCCCGATGCCCTCTGGATTTGCGTCCCCACCCGAATGCAGACCGACGTCATTTTGCAGGCCGCCGAACGAGCGATTCCGTTCTTCGTCGAGCCTCCCGGAGCCGTCGATTTTTCGCACGCTCGGACATATTCCCGAAGTGTTGCTCGCAATAACATCCCCACGGTGGTCGGTTACTTCGGTCGTTTCTCGGACGTCGTCTCCGAGGCCCGAGAGTACCTCGGCACCAATCCAATCCCGATGGCGCTGGGCTGGTGGCTTTGTCCTCCGAACGAGGACATGCCGTCGCCCACGGCAAGCGGGTTGCTCTGGCACGACGGATGTCGGTTAGTCGATGGAATCCGATCGTTTTGCGGGAACGTTACGCGAGTACGAGCGTTGGCCGCTGGAGTTGGTGGAGAATCCGGCGGTTTGGTCGTCCAGTTCGAATTCGAAAGCGGCACGGTTGGAATGTTGACGTGCGCCTCGTTCGCCCGACCTGCCCCTCGCATAGAATTGGAGATGTTGGGCGAGGGCTGGTCTCTGAACCTTGCAAAAGATCTGACTCGGCTTCAACTGGACGAACACGACAAGTCCACCATCCTTCGATGTCTGAATGATCCGCGAGCCGATCTTGTGGAGGCATTCCTTCAGGCCGTGCAAACCAAGGACCCAAACTTGGTGGCCCCGAGTTACACCGACGCCCTCAACACGTTGGCGGCTTGTGAGGCGGCTCGTGTGTCGGTCAAGGAAGGGCGAACCGTTCCTGTCGATGAAGTGCTGGCCGGAATGACGACCGGAACGATTGACGAAGAAACCGAAGGTGTAGAAGACAACACGCCGAACGATCCGGACGAACAGAATCCCCAGACCATTTGAAACTTCGGCAACTCATGGAACACCCACATACGCCCAACAATCAGAACGTCAGCAAACAACCAAGCACTCCTCCCACCGAGAGCAGGATTGCGCCCGACGATCTTCCGACGACACCGTTCCCGACGCTCGAGATCGCAGAGCGTGCGTATCCGGAAATCAAAGTGGTCACTGGTGTTCGAAAGGTCGTGTACATCAGTCTGGGATGGTTCTTCGTGTTGTTGGCCACTCTTGGTGTGATCTTGCCGCTTCTGCCAACAACGCCTTTTCTGCTGCTCGCGAGTTATTTCTTTATTCGGTCGTCGCGGGGACTTTATTCCTGGCTCCTGCGAAATCGCGTCTTCGGACCCTTGATTCGAGATTGGCAAGAGCGAGGCGGAGTCCGTCGGAGCGTAAAATTCACGGCCCTGGCGGTCGTGCCCGCGGTGATTGGCTCAAGCATATACTTCGGGCAACTTTCGACTCGCTTGATCATCGTTCTATGTGTTCTTGGGGCCGTGGGAATGACTGTGGTGATCTGTCTGCCGATTGCAAAGGAGCCAGAGCCATTTCGTGCCGATGATCTGCCAAACAGGACAGACAAAGGAGAAGAGCAACCGCCATCATAATGGGGAAAGGGTTTGTTGTAGGGTGTGACAAGGGGCGCCGCGACGATGACACACCATCTTCAATGGAGTAGAGATCGGGGAATAGGGAATAGAATGAGAGAAGACAAGCACGAATCGCCCAGATAACCACGGATGAAAAGATCTGTGGTATCCGGGATATCTTTGGTTCAGTCTCGTCTCTGGTCTCTCGTCTCTTGTCTTTCTGTTCCCTGTTCCCTCTCCTACTTCGTCCCCGGCAAGTTTGGCGTCGGAAACTTCCGCAATTCCTGCCCAGTGATCAACGAACCGGAGCCGATGCCTCGCCTTTGGATCCGAGCAAGTTCCGTGCGAAAGTCCTGACGGCCAACGAGCACGGCGAGTTGCTGCTTGAAATCTTGGACGTCAGCCGGATCGGCTTTCGCGGGCAAGGGTTCCATCAGAGTGTCATGGAGCCGTTGGACTTGGTCGGGTCGGAGAACCAACGCACTGTTTTGGATGTGTTGATTCAGTTCCAGTAACGCCGTCAACCGAAGCCCGAACTTTCGGGCAGTTGTGTTGAGCGATCGGTCGACGACAATGTCGGCCAAACGCTGTTGGGCTTCCTTCCCTGGGATTCGATCCAAAGCGCCGACGGCCAACTCGGCCATCTTCAACACGCTGTCGGCAATAGCGGCTTCGTCCACTTTTTTTCCAAATTCCTTCTTTATCATCTTCACGGCTCGATCAACGTACTCTTGTTGAGTGTAACGATGCGTCGCGTTCAAGAATGCGTCTTTGGCGAGTTTCGCCGGATATCCCTTGATGCTCCCCTCGGCCATCTTCGACAACAACATCATCGATTCCTCAGCGAGCTGCAACTTCTCGACGCTCGTCAAGTTCGCGCCCAGGTTGCTCAACGCAAGTTGGTCAAGCCATTCCCGTTGAATTCCTTCCGCGGCAGAATACATATCGGGAGCCTTGGCGAACAGACGTTGTTTGTCGATGACTTCGGCCATGGCCTTCCCGCTGGTCAGCAACGCGACGTCTTCGACGACGACGTGTTTGTGCTGCTCGGCGAATGTCCGGAGTCTTGGCCGGGCCGTGGCGTCACCGAGCAAGAGGACCGGCAAGTTTCTGGCATTGCTGTCGGCTTTGATCGAACTCAAAAGGAAGGGAATGTTCCTCGCCCCCACGTCCTGGTGGATAATGATCGCTTCGACGTCCGGAGTGTTTTGGATCGCAGCAAAGGCTTCCTTGGGACTGTTTGGGAATATTGGCGTGTACCCTGTCGAGGCCAGCTCGACGCGAGGTTTATTTCGTTTGTCGGGAAGGAACCCGAGTCCGAGGACCGACGACTCGAATTTCGTCCCGGCGAACCGCGACAAGATGTTGACGACGCGGGCCGTGACGACTGGAGATTTTTCTTTGGAGGTAATGTTGATGGCAGCGCGAGCCGCCGCCATCTGGACTCGGCGGTCCGGGTAATACAACGCCCGTACGAGCCCTTTCGACTTCACTGTCCCTCCGGCGCGAAGGGCCTTCACGACGCCACGTTCTCCCAACGCCCTGACCACCGGCAGCGCGACGGCCACATTGTTTTCGTCGAATGCTTTTTTCAGAGTATCGAGAAGGAGCGTGTCGTCGACGCTGGCGAGTAATTTCCCAATCTTTGGATCGGCAGGGACATAAAGGATGGCGTTCAATCGGCCTTGATATCTCTGATCCAGGATCAGGCTCAAGAACGTGATTTGTGCGGGTCGCAATGCAGGATCGAGTTCCAACGCCTCACGCGCAAATCGAATGCCGTACATATATTGCAAATCCTGCGGGTGCGGATACTTTGGCTGGGCGGGGATGCTCGAACCATTCCACGGCCAAAATTCTACGACATAGCGAGGACCGTTGGGCGTTGTCTTCTTCTCCACCTTCAAGCGAATTTTCCGCCGGTAGAAATTTTCGGCCAGTTTCGCCAGGACCAACCGAGACTCGGGCAGAGCCTTCGGGGTGCGCCCGAAAATCTCCGAAAGGAAGAGCCTCGCTTTCACCGAAAGCACCGGGGATGGAGATTTTTTCACTTCGCTCAGGTACCATAAGTATGGTGCCGCCTGTCGAACTCGGGCTTTATCCATGAGTTCCAATATTGTGGTTCTCAGTTCCAAGTTTTCCTTCAGGTTCTTGCCCGGGGCGGTTTTGAGGATCTCCAACATCGGATACAACGCAGACTTTCGGAGCTGAAGAATTTTGCGTTTCAGGTGCTCGTAGTCTTTAGGATTTTTCGCCGTTCGCTGAAGAGCTTCCACGAGGTAGGGCGCCGCCCTGTCGTTCGCCCGGTAGATTTTCGCAAAGGCGAAAACGCGTTCCTCGGGCGTCTTGGCGAACAGACCTTCGTTGATGAATTTTCGCAGCCGTTGCGGATCGCTGAGCCTGGTCTCGAGCGCCAGGCTGACGAGGTTGATCAACGCTTCGGTGTTTCGTTTGCCTCGTTGGTTGTTGGTCGGATTCCACTTATTCCAAAACGGCATGCGCCGCAACCGAAGGAACGTGTCCATTCCTTTTCCAGCTTCGATGAGCAACAACTGATCGATGAAAGTTTCTTTCGGGGTGAGTTCTTTTGGTTTTTTGCCCTTTGGCGCGGTCAGAGGAATGCCATATCGTTGCAGGTATTTCTTGAACCCGTCGGTATCTTTATCTTTGATCTCTAACAGGCCAGCGGCGAATTCGTCCACTTTGCCTTTTTGGGCCAATGGCACGGCGAGGAGCCGATTGAGGAGATACTCGGCGACGTCGAATTTTCCCGTCTTGATCTCGAAATTAATCGCCGTCCAGTGCTCAAGTGCATCTTTGGGTTGCTTGAAGTAGAGGCGGTATTCTTCCTCCGCTTTCCGCTCGACTTTTTTCAGTTCTTCTTCGAGTTCCTTTTTTTATTTTTCCTTACAAGGATCGAGTTGGGCGTACGCGTCGGATGCAGAACCGAAACTCGCGAGGAGAACTGCGAGGGAAAGTGCCAAGCGAAGGGAATTG
>CAYYUU010000106.1:0-12013 GCA_964474955.1 uncultured Alcaligenaceae bacterium
CGAGTTCTTCCTTCAGGACATTGATTTCCTCGGTCGTCAGCTGCCGACTTCCATTGATGCTGGTACTCGCTCCCGCGGAAGAATCTCCGGATGGATTCGGTGGGCTATTCGTCGATGTGTTTGATCCACTAGTTCCTTGTTGACTACCTGCTGGCGGCGCGGCGTCGATCAGTTCCACGTCATCATCCGGACCGGCCGTGTCGATCGTTTCCAAGCGGTAGATTGTGTCATGGTTACCCTCGCCGTCGATGTCGTCGGCGTCCTTGCCACCGTAGAGAGTGTCGTCGTCTGTTCCCCCGCGAAGTGTGTCACTTCCTCGACCACCTTCGAGGGTGTCCTCACCACTGCCCCCCATCAGTTCGTCATCTCCGCTCTGTCCTTCGAGCAGGTCATTTCCATCTCCACCCCGGAGTACGTCATTGTTCGCTCCGCCATAGAGCACATCGTTTCCGGCCCCCCCAATCAAGGTGTCGCTCCCACCGTCACCATACAGCGTGTTATTCCCGGAGCCGCCACGTATCTCGTCGTCGTCAGGGCCACCATACACCACGACGTTCGCGGTGATGTCTGGATGGATCACGACGAGATCATTCCCATAGCTGGCATCAATTCGGATATCTTCCACGTCTGCGAATATGGCGTAACTCTCGTTGCGGAAATGCACTTGTCGAGTCGAGTCGCGGTAGGCATCCACAATGACGTCAATAAACCCAGGTAAGACGCTTGGAGTGAGATGAATTTCGTCGTGCAAGCCCGTCCCAGTGATGTAGGAAAGTTTTGTGTTTGCACCGATGTTCGGATCATCGCGGAATTGTTCGTATCGGTTCGTGAGATTAGGATTGTGTTCATTCTTGAGATCGAAGCGATAGACCGAATACTGGACTGCATCGCTAGAACTGGGCCTGAGCACATCACCTTTGCTCAAAAGGCCTTCGATGTCTGTGGAACGAACGGAGTGTGCGAGTCCCAGGGAATGTCCAGCTTCATGTGCCGCATTCTGTGCCATTTTCCGAATATAGCCATAGTCAGACGGAAAGTCGGCGTTGAGGTTTTCGGCGAAAGAAAATACGACTTCGTCAGTTTGATTCGCACCGGTGTTGAGATCAGTCCCGCTCGAAATGCCCCACAGGTCGGTTGCGTCTCCTACCGATCCGCCACTGAACTTCGTCGCAGTGAAGTCCGCGATGATCACGTAGGCGTCATTACTCCCGGGAGTCCCCGAACCATTTTTCGCAAGGAACTTGCGGACATCCGCCAGACTCTTCGCTTGGCTCACTTCCACCTGAATATCAAATGGTTGGTAAATCTGCTGGACGAGGCTGAGCACTCGACTTTGGAAGTACTTCATGTCTTTGTCATTGACCTTGCCATCCCGGTTCATGTCCCGCGCGAGGGACATGGGCTTGATGTTGATCGCGTCGGAGTCGGTCAACTTATTGCCGTCTGGTCCGCGTCCTTTCAGGTCCGGACCAGTGTCGGGGCCATCGATATCTCGGAGTTGGGCCACGGTCGGATTCAAACCGCTTTGTGGGAACCCCAGACCGAAATCCAGGAAGACCGTCGTCAACACCGTTCGATCTTCGAGTTCTTCGAGTTTCAAGAGTGGTTGCTTTGGTTGGGCGTCTCGCTTGGCGTTTGCTCGGCGCAGACGGCGGACGACGTCACGAATCCATTGGGTTGGAAACATGAAAAACTCCATCATGATGTGTGAGTGGTGTCTTTGAATGCCAGGTCACCCAAGATCGATGGCCCCGAGTGAACTGTGTGGTGCTTTGGAATCGGTTACCCTATCTCATCCAGCGAAAACCGAGCGATGGAGTTGGCGCAGAAATGAAAAAATTTTTTTGCGTGGATTTCGCGGTGGATGATTTCGTGGATGTGTTGGAGGAAATGCGAGTAAGATTCGGTCGTGGTTCTGGGTGAGGCAAGTTGGAGCGGAATGGCTTCGTTCCCAAGCGCAACTTGGGAACGAAGAACTGCTTCTGCTCGATGCCCTGTGAGGTCACTAATTATTCGGCGGAGGGGCGAACGCCCGGACAACAATGCGGTAAGCTCCTTTGCCTTGAGAGTTGTGGGACGTGTCGACCAGTCGACCCGTAACGTTCCTTCTGGGGATAATAACAAACACGGCATCGTGATTTGTTTTCGAGATGTCGTTGTTTTCCGCGATTTTCCTGCCCTGGGAATGGTGCAACCGCAAGTGAGGGTCAAAGTCGTCGCTTTTCATTTCGAATAGATACGTTGTGCCGGATGAGATCTCGATTGTATGGGACATCTCTTGCGTGGGATGCGAGAGCCGGCCTTCGAATTGTCTCTTCGTATAGCGGAGCCGGATGGCCTTTCGGAAGTCCGCCATCTCCGACCACAGGCGGTTCCAACCTTCCTGCTCCTTGGGGGTGAGCTTGGCAAGGTCGTTGGCGTTGCGAACGCTCTCAAGGGCCTCGTCCGTGTGCCAGGCATCGATGTGATCTATTACGAGCAAGAACTGCGGTGGGTTGTTGACTAACGAACGACAATCCTTCAGTTCTTGCCTGAGCCAGCCCAAAGCTCGCTGGCGAAGTTTGGCCTGGTCTTTGGGGTCCGGTTTGGTCGAATCGTCGGCTTTGGAAGCCAAGACCGCCGAGCAAGCAGCGTTGTAGCGACCTTGGAAGGCAAGGCGGGTGTATGGGGTGGAGTTCCCTTGCCGACGATGAACCTGGGCGGATTGGTCGTAGGCGACCGAAGCTGCCTGATACTTGTGCTGGGCGCAGAGTGCTTTGGCCATTTGGTACCAAGCATACCGGTACTCCGGATCGATTTTGGTCATCTTCCGAAAGGCCTCGGCTGCTTCCCGGTGCTTCCCCTGTCGGGCGAGGGCTTGCGCCAGTCCAAGCCAGGCCCACTTATACCGAGGCTTGCGATTGGCGGCCACGCGGAAGTACTTTTCGGCCCGTGGGTAGTCCTTCAATTTCCAAAATGCTCGCCCCAGGTGATAGGGCGGGTCTCCGGAGTCCTTGTCGACCTCCCTTGCCTTGCGGAACACCTTGGCAGCCTCGAGATAGTTTCCGGTCCGGTAGACTGTCTCGCCCAATTGAATCCAAGACGCAGCGGTCGCGTCCGGATCGAGTTCGAGGGCACGCCATCGGCAGGCGGTGGCTTCGCCGTATTTCTTCAGGCGGAACAAAATGTCAGCGCGAAAGGACCACGCCTTTTGGAGAGTCGGGTCCAGGTCGGTCGCTTTGTTGTACGCGGCAACTGCTTCTTCGTACCTCTCCAGATGGACGAGAATCATGCCAAGAAACAGCCAGCCGACGGTACTCTTTGGTCGAACCGCCAAGGCCGCTCGATAGTATCCCGGTGCGTCGAACAGTTCCGGTTGTCCCTTGAGGGCGTCCCTGGCCCGGAACAAGGCGAAGCCCGTCCCGAAGTTCATCCAGAAGTCTTCGGGATATTGTCGCCGAACCAATCGCATCCAACGCACGGCGCTTTTGTCAGCATGGTATGAGAGCAGCACCCCGATGAGGGCCAACGTCTGGCGGGACTGTTTTCGGAATTTCTGCTCGTCTTGCAACAACTCGTCAGCAAGTTCTCGCAGCTTTTGGACGTTGGACCCGATGTCTGGGTCGTACACGCGTTTCCCCCACTCTCGGTCTTCGAGGCCGCGGGCTAACCTCAAAATCCGTACGAGGGTCGGTTGGATGTTGGAAACCGGATTGCGTACCCACCACCGCCTGATGGGAAAGGTCACATTCTCCATCCGTTTTTGGAACCAAAACACGAGGGCCCACTCACACAACGCGGCCTGGAACTGCTCTCGGATGGGGGAGCGTTTCATCCGGACGACCAGATCGTCCAAGTCTCCCTTCAACACGTCGAAGCCTGCGGCCTGGAACGTCTGGGGGTATTTTTTCAAGGACTTCATGACCTGGAAGTTCCCGGCGAAAAACCTCGTCATCTCGTCCCGGATGTCGCTCATGTTCACTGCCACGTCGCAATGTCGTTTGTCCGCTTCGCAGGCTCGCTTGACTTCTGCCCAACGAGCCGTCAACTCCGGACCGAGTGGAGTCTTCATTTCTTGCTTGAGCTTCTCGGCGCGGGCAAGATTTCCTTGCATGATGGCGATACGTTTTTTCCACCCTGCCGGATCATTCAACAACCGAAACACTCCGCCTTCCTGGCGGAGTTCCTCGCGCAACTTCTGGTGCTCGTTCGTGACGGCTTGAAGTGCGTCTTCGATTTGGCGTTGTTTACTTTCGCGTTCGAGCACGGCAGCGGCCTGTCTGTCCTGATGAATGACGAACGCGAGGGATCCGGCCACGACCAACAGGACGAACGCGACGGCGAAAGCAAGAGTCATTCGTTGGCGGTTGCGTTCGGCTTTGGCCTTGCCTGCTTCGACCTCCCGCCGCTTGCGTTCTTCCTGCGTCTGGACGCGAGCCTCAGCACGTTCCAGTTCGGCTTGTTTCAATCGAGCCTGCACTTGTTGCTCGTAGCGGCTCACGGCATCGGCGACTTCGGCGGCGTTGGCAAGACGCGCTTGTTGTGTCGGGGCCAAACATTTTTTGGCCAACTCGACGAGTTCGGGATCAGCCCCGCACCAGTCCAATCTCTGGAAGGCATCCTGAACGTCTCCGTTGGCAGCCTGGATGAGTGGGTGCCGTCCGACTCCGGCTCGGAAGGCCGGAAAGCCGGTGAGAATCTCGCACAAAATGGCTCCCAACCCGAACACATCGGTCCGCGTGTCGAGCGTTCGAACCTCACCCCGGGCCTGCTCGGGAGCCATGTAGGCCGGAGTGCCAAGAACGTCCCCCGTCCTCGACATTCCACCAGAGACGTTGGGATCGAGTGGGGCGATGGGTTCGGGTGCCTGGGCGTCGTTGTCGCTACACTCGGGCGCCGGATCGAGCACGCCCTCGGTACCTGGAGCCAGATGTTTGGCTAATCCCCAGTCCATGACCTGGACCTCGGCGAAGGCCCCGACCATGACGTTGCCTGGTTTGAGATCCCGGTGGATGACGCCACGGCTGTGGGCATAAGCGAGCGTTTGACTGATTTGGCCAAAGACACTGAGCAGGCGGGGTAAGTCCGGTCGATCCGGAGGAGGATTTTCTCGCGGCGGGTGATCTGTGGGCGAGACATCCTCCAGAGTCCTTTGCCTGAGGATGGCGGCAAGGGTCTGCCCTTCGATCAACTTCATGGCGAAGAATGGGCGTCCGTCTTCGAGCCGTCCCATCTCATGAACCGGGGCAATGCCGGGGTGTTGCAACCAAGCAGTGATGCGGGCCTCTTCGAACAATCGCCTTTCGAGGTCGGGACGAGTTCCTGGCTGCGAGAGCACGATTTTCACGGCCAGGGGACGATCGAAATCGGGATCCAGGGCACGCACGACCATGCCCATGCCGCCCCGAGCAATTTCGGCCTCTAGCTGATACCGTCCGGCGACCGAAGGTAAGGCCAGTGACTTGTCCCGGAGGGTTTCCTCCGACGTCCCGTAGTCTTCCGTGGATTCGTCCTGGGCGAAGCGATTTTCGAAGGATTGGACTGCGGCAATTCGGCGTTTGAGTTCGGGGAGTAGATCCGGGTAATCCCGACACAGATCCTCCGGCGTTATCTCCGTCCCCTGCTCCCGCAATTCGTCCCATTTGTTGAGCAACGAACTGAGTTGTTCCGGGTTGGACATTTTGGCCTCCCTTCGGATCTCGAAACCGTGGTCAAAGAGGTGTAGACTGAGGACCCACCAAGCAGGCCGACAAGGGCGGAGCGTCGGCTCACGAACGAGGACAAGAGTTACATCTGCGTGTTAACGGCTTTCAGTAAGAGTATACGAATTATCAATTTGACGTTCAGGTGTAAGGGAATCTGGCTGTAAGTCCGAAGTGGTTTCGTTGTAGACCCTACGACCATTTGTAGGACCAGACGATTTGGAATCGGGGTGCAAGAGGTATGGAAGCTTGATATCTTAAAAACCAATTCGCAGAAGCCAAATTCCACGAGAGAGGTCCGTATGGCAGACACCACGATCGAGCAGGTGCAGCATTGGATCGAACGTTTGAACAGCGGTGATGAAGACGCACGAAATCATTTGATCGAGGTCAGTCAACAACGTTTGGAGAAGTTGACCCGAAAAATGCTGCGTGGTTTTCCCAAGCTGAAACGGTGGAGCGAAACTGCCGACGTCCAGCAGAACGCCTCACTCCGCCTATGGAAGTCCCTGGCCGGGGTGGCCCCGGCATCTGTGGTGGAGTATTTTCGCTTTGCGGCCACCCAGATTCGCAGAGAATTGATCGATTTGTCCCGCCACTACCTGGGCCCTCAAGGACTTGGGGCCAATCATCATTCGTGGAAACGTCGACCGGACTGCGAGGGTAGTTTCCCTGCTGACCCGGAAGCCCAAATCGCTGACGAAAAGAGCGAGGCCGCTAACCTACTGCAGTGGACTGCGTTTCACAACCAAGTCGAGCAACTGCCCGAAGAAGAGAAGGCGGCCTTCGATCTGCTGTGGTATCAAGATCTGACGCAAGAAGCGGCGGCTGAGGTGCTTGGGATTAAGTTTTGGGCTTTGCGTAGGCGCTATCGAAGAGCCAAAGAAATGCTCCACCAAGCCCTCAAAGAGGAATGGCCTTTGTAACGCTAATGAGTTTTGATGACCTAACATTACCAAAGTTGGTCATCAAAACTCATGATAGGTGCCACCCGAGATTGGGAGGATACGATCAAGTTAGTTTTCACGAAACAAAAAAAGCTGAGTTCGGAGTGTGATCTGTAGATCTATCTTTCCAACTTGGTCGACACTTGAAACCGGAAATATCTAACTGCGGACCTCGCAGAGTCGAGACCAGTAAAACGGCAGATAGTATAACTGGCAAACCATTCGCTATTTTTTCTTGAAGCGGGCCGGGTCGAAAGGGTTACCGAATTTGGATTCGATGTTCGCTGGGGAATACAATCCATTCGGGCCGTACATGAAGTCGTGGAAAGCCTTTGTGTTCTGTTGCTGAATCTGCAATGCCCGAAGGGCATTGATGGCCAACATCTGCTTTTGGATTGGTGTCAAGACCTTCCGAAATGTTAAGACTCTGCCGGCCTGCCTCGGGTTGCCTGTGTGCGATACAATCCGATATTTCATCGCTTTGTTGCCTGCATAAAATTGGACCTTGGCCCGTTCTACCGATCTCTTCGACCATCTCACGGTCACAAGATTGTTGCGCCCATAAGAATACCGCCCCGTCCTTCGACCGACGAGGCGGCCATTGAGGAACGATTCTTGCTTTACCATTCCGTTCAGCTCAAATGTATATCGAAGAGTGATCCGGCTACCATTTTTCGAACCAACCACCGATTCCCAACTCTGGGTAAAGGCAGACGTGACACCGACTAACAGAACGAGGAAGCATAGTGAGAAAAGAACACATGTGCGAAGCATGATTGACTCCCAAAGTGAGTGTATGGAGCTACTAATATATTTTCGTCGTTGAAAGAGTGGAAAATTCCGATACGGCGGCAACCACACCCGATTACGAATACAGAAAGGCGAAAAACATCATAAACATCATCATCGTGGAGCGGTCATCGTTTTGTTGGTTTTGGCCCGTTCCTGTGGATGGTTGAGGACGATTGATGAGGACGTTGTTGGAGATATCGAACCATCGTTTCGCTGATTGGGCAAGAGTATCTGGTTTGTAAATCTGAATATTCCTGTTCAACTCTTCCTTGAGGAAACTTTCCGATATCATTGGGAAAGGCGATGTGCTCAGAAGTGGGTCGCTGTAAAGCTCATCAAGGGTAATCAAGGGGTTCAAGAACGCTCCCTCCATGGCACCAGTCGCACTCGCAGCCAAGGCAGCATCCGGAAGGTACCGGGTTCCCACTTCGATCAACGGGCTCATCACCGAGTTGGCCTGATGGGTCAACCCGACGGTGTGACCAATTTCGTGGCTCATGACCGTCAACAGATCGACGCCTCGTTGGCTCGCCGAAGTGTTTGCGATGAACTTGTTCCCGTCAACGGTCGTGAACTCGCTGTGAGAGTATGGATTCGAATCGATGAACCATCCCTGGCCCGCGGCGTCCACGTCGATCCAGATTTCGGCGGAACCGTCCGAACGCCCGACCGTCCAGCCTAACGCTTGGCCTGGGAGATCGGCCACGTGCAACGTCGTCCGAGGGAACATCGTCCAATCCAAGCCCGCGAACCACCACTGCACTCGGGAGGTCCAATAAGCCGACACGACGTCCGACGAGGATATGCCGTCGACAGGAGCCGGGGTCGCTGCTCCAGTAATGCTCGAACTTCGGTTGAAGTAATCCCAGCCCCAACCGCCGGAGAGGTAGTCGCTGCCACCTCCCCCATACAGCGAATCATTCCCCCAGTCCCCATAAAGTCGGTCATCGCCTTGGGAACCATACAACTTGTCGCTGCCCCAATCTCCATCGAGCCGGTCGTTGCCGTAACCGCCGACGAGTGAATCGCGGCCATCACCACCATACAGAGTGTCATCCCCTCCATCCCCGAATAATTTGTCGCGACCATCGTTGCCGCTGAGGTAATCGTCCCCCGATCCTCCTGCGATGGTGTCGTAACCATCGCCACCGTACAGGGTGTCGTCTCCCAACTCACCGTAGACCTTGTCTCGGCCATCTGCGCCGTAGATGCGATCGTCCCCTCCTTCTCCGATGAGAAGGTCGTCTCCGTGGTAGCCCCTCATCGAGTCGTTGCCGCTTCCTCCATAGA
Source organism: uncultured Alcaligenaceae bacterium (assembly GCA_964474955.1). Lineage (GTDB taxonomy): Bacteria > Planctomycetota > Planctomycetia > Gemmatales > Gemmataceae > CAYRFQ01. The sequence goes on from CAYYUU010000106.1 coordinate 8,711, forward strand.
CCGTATCGTCACCCCAACTGGCGTAGACGGTGTCGTCCCCGTCTCCGGCCATCACGAAATCGGCATCGTCCCCGGCATGGATGTAATCATCCCCTTCGCTGCCGACGATGATGTCTTCGCCCGAGTTCCCGTAGATGGTGTCGTTGGCTGCCCCACCCACGAGGGTATCGAACCCAGACCCGCCAGTCATCCAGGACGGAATGCCCGTAGAATTCGTGAATGAGTCGTGCCCATCACGTCCTTCGAAGACGATCCTCGTGATGGCCGAAACGGGGTAGCCATCCGCATGCATTTCGCCATCGGCGTTCAACGTGGCAATAACAAACCCGTCCTCAGCAAGGACGTTCGCCTGGTCGGTTCCATCGCTTCCCTGGATCGTCAGGGTTCCGTAGCTGAAATGGATTCCCGCAGGAACTCTTCGGTCTTCCAACGTTTCGAGCGTCAGTTGCGTTCGGTTTGTTTGTCGTTGGTCCTTTCGGCGTTTGCGCAGGGGGAGTGTAAGGGCCACGAAGGATCTCCTTTCGAAGAGATTGGGGTAGGTAACGAATCTCTGAGTTTCGTGATTTAGCCGTTGACCAGTTGTGTCTTTAACTTCGCAAGGCGTCTGACGAACCACGTTCGGACAAGAAAATTTTGAAATTGTTTTTCCTCGCCAAGGTCGGTTGGTCTCGGAAAGGAGTTCCGCCAGGAAACTTGTGGGCGGAACCCGGCGCATTGAATTAAGACAAAACGTTGACACGGCACGAGCGAGCCATTAGCTTCAAGACTCAGAAAACTACTTTACCCTCTCCTTGCTTGCCAAACGGCCATGCATCCCAGCATGACACGGGGACACCTGCCTTTGCGAGATTCTTCACGGCTCAAGCAGCCGTGGGATATACGGTTCCAACATTCCACGAAGTGGAACGTTCTCCCAAACGTTTCCGAAGAATCAGATCGCACCAACAGAAAGCGCCCGGCCATGAGTGAAGTCGATACAGAAAAGTTGCAAGCTCTGTTAGCCGGTTTGCAGCAAGACGATCAGCAAGCCTGGAACGAATTAGTCACTCTCAGTTACCAACGGTTGCTTGGCCTGGCAGCTCAGATCTTTCACACCGACTTCCGCAAGCTCGAGAATAAACATGACACGGCGAGCGTCTTGCACAACGCTCTTCCTCGATTGCTCCGCGACCTCAAGAACCTGCCTCAGGCCGACTCGCAATTGAGTACCAAAGATTACTTTCGACTCGCAGCCCGAGCGATTCGCCAGGAACTACTGGACCTGGCCCGCTATCACGACCGCCGCCGCAACCAACTCTCGGCTGCCGAGATTGCCCAACCGGAACAGCCCTGGTACGACATTTTCCAGGACCTCCACCAAGATCCCGTCGAATTCAACATCTGGACCGAGTTTCACTCCAACATCCAGAAATGCCTCAGCGAGGAAGAATTGCAAATCGTCGACTTGCACTTTTATTTGGGATATTCGCAGGCCCAAACCGCAGAATTGCTCCAGATGCATCCCAAGAAAGTGAGTCGCATTTGGATCCAGGCTCAACTCAAGATGGCCGATTGGCTTCCCAAATAACACCCCACGCAACAGTCAGGACCAACCAACATGAACGATGACACTCGCTTGGACGATTTGTTGGTACGGTGGGAAGAACGATACCAAGAAGGCGAAGTGCTCTCGCCGGAAGAGCTGTGTCGCGATTGTCCTGAGTTGCTCGAGGAAGTGCGACGACAAATCGAGAAACTCCAGAGAGTGAAGGCTCTGATGGGTTTTCGTACGCCCAAAGACAACTCGACAGACCAAACCGAGGAGTACTCCCCAAGGTCCTCGGATCCGACGCCGCCGGATAGGTCTGCTGCGGATTCCGACTTCACGCAAGAGCACGTCTCCCAAACGAACTCGACAGGCGAATTTCCCTCGCGCATCGGTCGATACGTCGTCGAAGAGAAGATTGGTCAGGGCGGGATGGGGGCGGTATTGCGGGTTCACGACGATTCCTTCGACCGCACGCTGGCGGTCAAAATTATGCGTCCGAAGGGACAACCCAATTCGGCAGCGATCCAACGATTTCTCGCCGAAGCGAAGTTGACGGGCCGATTGCAGCACCCCGGCATTCCGCCCGTTCACGAATTGGGAGAGTTGGACGGTGGCTTGCCTTTCTTTGCGATGAAGCTCATCCAGGGCTCGACCCTGTCACAACTCCTCGAAGCCCGCGACACGCCGGAGCAAAACTTGCCGCGCTTCGTCGGCATCTTCGGACAAATTTGTCAAACGGTGGCGTACGCCCACAGTCGCGGCATCATTCACCGCGATCTCAAGCCATCGAACATCATGGTGGGCGCCTTTGGTGAAGTCCAGGTCATGGATTGGGGCCTTGCGAAAGTCGTTGGCGATTCGTCGGAGAGAGAACAAGCGACACTCGCCGATCCCGAAACCTCCGATTCGGAGCAGGCCGACGACTTGCCGGGTTTGTCGAGTACAGGAGACATCATGGGGACGCCGGGTTACATGGCTCCCGAACAGGCCCGCGGAGAAATTCGCACGCTCGACCCACGGGCGGACGTCTTTGGGTTAGGAGCGATCCTGTACAAGATACTCACCGGACTACCACCGTTTGTGGGAACCGGGGCGAGGGAAATCGCCTTGAGAGCGGGGCACGGAGATCTCCGCGAAGCCTTCGAACGGTTGGGTCACTGTGGAGCCGACCCGGAACTCGTCGAGTTAGCCAAGAGGTGTTTGGCGGCCAACCGAGAAGAGCGTCCACAAGATGGAGCCGAGGTAGCCGAAGCCATCGAGCTTTACGAGAGACAAGTTCAAGAGCGGTTGCGGCAAGCCGAACTCGAACGCGCCGAAGCCCGCGTCCAGGCCGAAGAGGAACGCAAACGCCGCGAGTTGGAAACGGCCAAGGCTCACGCCGAGCGGAACCGACGCCGCATGACCATCGTCTCGTTGGTGATGGCCCTCCTGTTAGTTCTTGGGGCGGGCATTGCCGTCATTGCTTACCAACAGATGCAAGCGACCGCGGCGGCCAAACAGGCCGAACAGGAACGCAAAGACCTTGCCCAAAAACTCAAAGAACAGAAACGAGTGACCACGGCGACCGCACTGGTCCAGCAAAATCTGAATGAAGGGCTTGCCAAAGCAACTCAATTGAAAAGACAACTCTCGCAGGAAGGCGGCGTGACGAGTTACCTGGACGATCGTTCGAAGTGGCAAGAACGGTTGGCATCCATCGAAAGTCGTTTGGAACTTGCAAACAACATTCAACCCACCGAAAAGCTGAACCTCGAGTCGTAACTCCTCAAACAGCT
>CAYYUU010000107.1:0-11976 GCA_964474955.1 uncultured Alcaligenaceae bacterium
AGAACTCAATCAGCTTGGCGTAGTCGTCTTCGGACACCGGCTTCATCAACTTCTCGGACTGACCGTCGAGTTGGACCTTCCCGATCTCCGGGTGATAGTTGGCGTACTTATCGAGGAACGGCTCGACTTCGAACCAGATTGCCTCAATCGCCGGCACGTCTTGTCCTTCGGCAAGCATTTGATCCTGCAACGAACCGAGCGTCCGGGCGACATAGTAAAGAGTGCCGTTGCTATGCTCAAGATATTCCGGGAGCGTCAACAGCCCGCGTGACGTGCGGAAAGGCACGATGTCTTTGACCCGATCGAAAAACTCGTCGTCCTTGACGGCCCAACTGACGATCAACGTCGAGTGCGACCGGACGATCGTTTTCCACGTGACCGGATCGCTTTCGGCGAGATTTCGCAGCGCCTGGCCGAGTTGCTCTTCGATGGCCTGACGGACGAACTCGAAGTTCTCGTCCTGGTGGATGCCTTCTCGCGAGGCCGTCGGTTGGATCAATGGGCAGTCAATCACGCCCCGAACAAACTTCGCCCACGGCGGCAACAAATCCCGCTCGCGATCGCAGATGAACATCTTGCGGATGTAAACTCTCAAGTCGCCATATTCTCGAACCGACGCGAGCGAACCCCGCGGGATGAACAAGAAACCTTGCTGCGGAAGCGTGATGCTGGCGTAGTCGAGATTGACGTTCCAGTTTTGCAGACGGACGACGTGGAGGGCTTCCGAGCCTGGTGAAAGACGATCAATGTAATCGTGGATGGCCCGGTCGGGGTTCTCGGCCTCCCACGGCGGCTGCATGAGATTGCTCGGGACTTCCTCGCCTTCCATGTAGATCGGCACGGGGAGGAAGTCGGCATAAGCCCGCACGGTGTCTTCGAGTTTATCTTCAGAAAGCAAGAACGACGCTGCAGGTTTGATCTTGAGCGTGATGGTCGTGCCGACTTCGTCTCGTGGAGCGCAAGGTTCCAGATTGAAGTGTTCATCCCCCGCCGAATGCCAACGCAACGACACACCGCCCTGAAAAGACCTCGTCGTGACGGTCACTTCCGAACCGATCAGAAACGCACTCAGGAACCCGAGGCCGAACTGCCCGATCAAGTCGGTGGCTTCGTTGGCCGAGTGGAACGCGAGTTTCTCCCGCAACTCGCGTGTGTAGCCCCGACCGATCGTCGAAAGGTAGCTGTAGATTTCCTCTTCGGTCAGACCGCTGCCGTTGTCGGTGATCGTCAGCGTTCGAGCTTCCGGATCGACCGACAAATCGATCCGGGGTTTGTAGTGCGGGTCTTCTTCTTCCAGTTTTCGGCGGACGCACGAGTCGTGTGCGTTCTGCAACAACTCTCGCACGGCCACCTTTTTCGTCGAGTAAAGGTGCTCGGCGAGCACCTTGAGCAAGCCTGGCAAGTGTAGATTAAAGCGTTGTTTCTCGCTCATCGAAAATCTCTCTGGGTCAGTAAGGAATCCGGTTGGCCGAGGTATCGGGCGCGCGGCATCCGTTGGGCTCGACATCTGGTTCAGTTTTTAGATGAATGGAAGTTTCGCTCGCGTCTACCACCATTTGAATCAGACGGAGTTCGATCCGACAAGGTTCGTAGGGGAATTCTTCGGACAACGACGAAAGTCGGGTTTCTCTAATTTCCAGTGTACTTGTTTTGTCCAAGAACTGCGAAGGCCAGATTGGAACATTCTCGAGCGTGGCCTTTGGGGCCGCGTGGCTATTACCTGTCGCCCCCGAAGCGGTCTGCAAAATTGGTGCGATACTTCGCGGCGAGTTACCGTTCGCTTCGTCATCTCCAGACTTCCCTCAATTACTCATTCCAACGTTCCCAGAAGGCTTTTGTTCGGGAGCCGCCCCTGCGAAAGGCGACACTCCACAAATACGACATTTGGTTATTCGAGCGTCCGAGCGAAAGAACGCATTCTTCGCCGCCTATTCTTCGCCGTGCCTGGCCTGTTTTCACGTTCGCTCCCTCTCGCCCCACGCTCCGAAACCAGAACCAACATCACGACCTGCCCTGTCTACTTCAGTCTCCTGCCGAATACCAGGAGAATTCTTCGCGCGCCTGCGCTTCGATGCTCGGTTCGAGTTCGATGGCCTTCTGCAAGTGTTCTTTGGCCTTCGCGGTGTCTCCTTGTGCGTGGACGAGGTTGGCCAATTCGTACCAAGCCTCGGCGTTCGTGGGATCGAGTTCCACGACCCGCGAGAAGTCTGCCAACGCTCGGCTCCCTTCGCTCGGTCCGAGCAGAGTCGCGACCAACATTCCTCGCTCGAACAGCGGACGGGGATCATCGGGACGAAGCGAAGCAGCGCGAGCGAACGTCTCTTCGGCGCGTTTCAAGTAACACCAAAAACGAGCACTATGGACGAAGCCATAGATTTTCGCGAGTTCGTCGCTCAACTGCTCCGAAGCAATCGAAGCATGAACTCGATAGGAAGATTGGGCGGCGTTGGCAAGCATCGCGCAAGTAAGTCCCTTGGCGAAGCGAACGTCGAAGTCCTCCGGATCGATCACAATTGCTTCGTCGAAGCACTTCACCGCTTCCTCGCGTGCCTCGAAATCGACTCCTTCGACGCGCCCCTCCGGCCCCAAGAAACGACCAAGGACGAGCCCCTTGATGTACCACGCTCGCGCGTTATTCGCTCTGGTTTTCAACACTTCGTCGACTTCTTGCAATGCTCGTTCGGTCTGGCCCGCAAAACGACTGGCGTCGGCAATGTCACACGCGATGACAGAGACGAGCCGCTGCAGTTGGCCCCACTGTGAACTCGCTTCGTCCGCAGAGGCCAGAAACTCACGCGCCTCGCGCATGGCCCGGTCGAACGATTCCAGCGCCTCGTTGTGTCGACCCAATCGGCTCAAGATTCGCCCACGACAAAGCTGGCCCACGAGGTCGTGGTTGTGAGTCGCGATGTATTCGTCGATTACGCCCAACGCTTGCTCGGGCTCGGGCGGAAAATCGAGTTTGGGCCAATATTCCTCGGAGAATTGCGGAGTTGGTCCGGGATGGCTCCAACCCGAAGTCGCCATCGCAGCCACCGGGGGCCGAACCGTGTCGCCGTCCTTGAGCCAGTCCGTCTTGGCCCACTCTTTCACTTCTCGCTCGACTCGTTGTTGTCCACCTTTGGCGTTGCTCAGGAATTGATCGACCTGCGAGACCGTTGCGTTGGCGTACTGCTGGAACTGGCCTTGCACGGCTCGGGCTCGTTTCTTGGTGTCTTCGAGCACCTGGATCGATTTGGCATACCATTCTCTCGCCTCGCCGTACTTTCCCTGGTCGGTCGTCACGTTCCCCATGTTGCATTAACTTCCACCAAGGAACGTGAGTGGCATCAAGAGATCGGGGTGTTGCTGAAATTGTTGTTGGCGAAGCTCGATGGCTCGTTGGTACGCTTCCTCGGCCTGGCGAACGCGGCCCGTGTCCGCATAGAGAATCCCGAGATGGTTGTAGACTCCGGCCAAAAAGTGCTCTACGTCAAAAGGATTGACGGCCTCTTTCCGAAGCTCCTGGAGCATTTTTCGTGACCGGCGATGGTATTCCTCGGGCTCGTCAATGAGCTCACCCGCACGCATTTCGATGCCCAGATCAAAGTAAGTAATCGCGAGCAAATTTCGGTTGTGTGGCGTCGGGTGGTCCCGGGCGAGCGGTTCGAGAATGTCTCGTGCCTTGTAATATTCCTGCAAAAGAGTTTCGTGAGGTGCTTGTTGATCGAGCAGAGTTCCGATGTGTTGTAGTTGCTTGGAACCGAGTTGGGCACGCAACTCCGGTGAATCGGGCTCCTCGTCGACGAGTTTTTCAAGGTCCGCCATGCTCATGTTGGCCAGTTCGTCGGGAGAGCGCCCCGGCGGCCGGTCGAAATTTGCGAGTGCTTCGTGGGACTGCCTGGCACTTTGTTGGTATTCCGGAACGTTGGGGTGTTCGTTCGCCAACACCTCGAACCACCGGATGGACTCTTGCATGGATTCCTTCGCGCCGTCTGTCGCACCCGTTTCGTGCAGAGACATCGCGTGGTTAAAGTAACTCCGGGCAAGATCCCAAACGTAGGCCGGTTCGTTTCCATGGACGTCGATCAACCCGAGCCAGACGTCGCGAGCCTGCGCATATTCGTGTTGGGCCTCTTCTGGCTCATTCATGGCCTGGTGGATGTACGCCAGATTGAAATGGGCCCTGGCCAAATCGTGTTGGTAGCCTGGCGTGACCGGGTCTTGTCTGGTCAACAGCTGCCAAACTTCCTTGGCTTGGCGGAACATCTGGCCAGCGTCTTCGCCGTGTCCAATGCTCATGTAGGTATTGCCGAGGTTGAACGAACTCTGGCCCAGCAAGTTTTGAAACTCAGGCTGTTTGGGATCTTCTTCGCGCAGTTCGTGGATATATCCGATGGCCTTCCGGTACCGTTCGATGGCCGCTCGCATGTCTCCGCGGTTCCCGGCCATGTTGGCGGTGTCATAGAGGAGGATGGCCAGCCCAGGTTTCACTTCGTTGGCGTGTTCCACGAGTGCACCTTCCAACACCTGGCAAATCTGCACGCCGATGGTTTCGGCTTCGGCCATCCGGTTGTTGTCGTAATGCTCGCTAAACAATCCCATGAGGGTTGCGTATTGTTCGCCTTCGGGTGTCGATTGGAATGAACTCACGGGCGGCTCCTTTATAGTTGGAGGTCGTTACTTTCGGTCGGCAGACAGACGGGAGTGATGTTGACAGATTACCGTTTCCGACATCCAAGGGACGCCGCTCCCTGGCCGTACCTTGCGAACACGCTCAACCCAGTTTACATTGCAAGATGAATAACTTCGCTCGTGTTCTCATCGAGGTGATGCCGTGAAGACTCCCCAAGACTCCTCCGACTCAGGCATCTGGCGACGGAACCTGGCCCAATGGTCGCGGGCTCTATTCGAAGGAATCGACGACGCCGTTTTCGTACACGACCTGCGTGGACGGATCGTCGATGCGAATCCCGCGGCGTGTCGGCGGCTGGGGTACTCTCGCGAGGAACTTTTGCAACTCCACACGACGGCGGTCGAAAGCCCCGAGTTTGCCAGCACGTTCGAGGAACGTCTGGAGCGGCAGATGGTCGAAGGGCAACTCCGGTGCGAGGGCGCCCATCGAACTAAAGACGGCAAGACGATTCTCGTAGACATCAACTCTTCAGCCATCGATTATAACGGCCGCCCCTGTATTTTGCTCGTGATGCGTGACATCACGACCCAAAAGAAGGCCGAACTCGCGCTGATGAAACAGAAAGAATTGCTACGGTCGATCCTGGAGAACATGGGAGATGGCGTGGTCGTGGTGGATGCCCAGGAGAATTTGCTCATCTGCACGCCCATCGCCCAACGCTTATTCGGCCTGCGTTCTCGGACGGAAGGTCGGGGACTCGTCTGGCCACCGACGGCCAAACTGTTCCTGCCGGACCAATTCACGCTATTTCCCTCCGAGTTGTATCCGTGGACTCGGGTCATCCAGGGAAAGAACATCACGGACCTGGAAATGTTCGTTCGGCCCGACGACGTGGACCACGGACATTGGCTCAGCATCACCGCCCGTCCGCTACGTGAGGCCGGCAACCGAGTCCGCGGCGGCGTTCTGGTTTGTCGGGACATCACCGAACGAAAGCAAGCCGAAAGACGCCAACAAATTCAATCCGCTTTCGCGCGAGTCTTGACCAGCGCCAAGCCAACCGACAGCCTCGGCCAGCTCATGCTCAAGGCCGTCTGCGAGGGATTGCAATGGGACATTGCCGTCCTCTGGGTCGTCGACCCATCGCAACAAAGGCTTCGACCCAACACGATGTGGCGCCGGCCCGAGGTGACCGTCCCCAACCTGGTCCGGGACATCAGTCGAAGGAGCCATGGGCGGGGAGAAGGACTGGTCGGAAAAGTTTGGGAGAACTCGGCCCCGATCTGGCAGTGTGGAATCGGCGAGATCCCGGAGTTCCAATCCTTTGCCGCGGACATCCAGGAAACGGATCTCCAAATGGTCTTCCTGTTCCCCCTCTGGAGTAGCGGATCGATCACCGGCGTGGTCGAGGCGTTCAGCCGCAACAACGAAACGCCCAAGGACGAACTGCTACGGATGGTCGGCGCACTGAGCAGCCAAATCGGTCAGTTGTTGGAACGCCAGCGTGTCGAAAATGCCCTTCGCGAGTCTCAAGCGTTTTATCATTCTCTGGTGGAGAGTCTGCCGCAAAACTTACTCCGCAAGGACCGACTGGGCCGGCTCACATTCTGCAACCAAAAATATTGCGCCCTCCTGGGGCGGCCCCTCGAAGAACTTAAGGGAAAGACCGACTTCGGCCTCTTCCCCGAACACCTCGCGGCCAAGTACCACGCCTACGACCTGAAGGTCATGAGCACTGGCCAACCTTTAGAAGTCGTCGAGGAGCACCAACCAGGCGACGGCACGACGATGTTCGTGCAGGTCATCAAGACACCCATCCAGGACGCAAAGGGAACGGTCATTGGCATCCAGGGGTTGTTCTGGGACGTGACCGAACGCATTCGAGCCCAGCGAGCCCTGGCCGACTCCGAACGCAAGTACCGACAACTGACTGAGGCCACCCAGGACGCGATCATCCTTGCAGACTCGGAGGGGGGAATCACACTTTTCAATCCAGCCGCCGAACACATGTTTGGATACTCCGAGGAGGAGATCATTGGCCAACCCGTCGAGAAACTGTTGCCCGAGGGGTTTGCGGAGAAAAGTGCCGACGAAACGAAGCCCGAGGAAGACAGTTCTCGAGACCTGTTCTCCCAGACGGTCGCGCCACGAATGGCGAACAAACCGATCGAACTCGACGGCGTGCGAAAGGACGGCACCAAGTTTCCTGTCGAGATGGTCTTGACGATCATCCCCGAATCCCCGGGCGCAACGACCTCCGTCTCCAACGTCCAGTCTCAAGACTCGTCGACCTCAGCCGAACAGAACGACAACGAGTCGGCGAAGGGATCGCTGGTGAAGGGATCGTTTCGATACCTGGCCGCGCTGCGGGATTTGACGGAGCGAAACCGTCTTCGGTCGATCCTCATCCAAAATGAAAAACTTGCCTCGATCGGACTACTATCGGCAGGAGTGGCCCACGAAATCAATAACCCAATCGCATTCGTGAGTAGCAACGTTGCCGTCTTGCAACGAGACCTCGAAGGCGTCATGGAGATTCTGGAGCTATACCGTCGGCATCATTCGGAATTAGCCGAGGTGGCTTCCGAAGATGCCAACGCCATCACGACACTCGCTGATGACATCGACCTCGCCTACATCCAGGAAACTCTACCGCGGTTGCTCGATCGAACTCGCGACGGAGTCGACCGCGTGGCCCGCATCGTCAACAGCCTACGCGGTTTGGCTCGAACGGGAGGGCCTGAGCGAGAACTGGTCTCCATCCCAGACCTTGTCGACCAGAGCCTGGAGATCGTCCGCAATCGAGCCAAACGTTCCAACATCGAAATCGCCTGCGGCTACGGACCCGACCCCGTCGTCTCGTGCGTCGCGTCTCAGTTGAGCCAAGTCCTGCTAAACTTATTCGTGAACGCAATCCAGGCCATGGAACAAGTGGCGAGCGAAGAAACGAACAACGTGTTGACGATCACGACGCGTCGACTCCAGAAAGAAATGCTCATCACAATCTCCGATACCGGTTGTGGCATCGCCGAAGCCCACCTCCCGAAGGTGTTCGATCCGTTCTTCACGACCAAAGACGTGGGCGAAGGAACTGGGCTCGGCCTGTCCATTACCCATAACATAATCTCCGCCCACGGAGGCCGCGTCGAAGTCGACAGCGTCTTCAGCGAGGGAACGACGTTCCGGTTGTACTTACCACTCGAAGAAAAATAACAAGAAGGGTTGAGGGTTGAGGGTTGAGAGTTGAGGGTTGTTGTTTTTGGCCGAAGGCCAAGCCGCGTGAGTTCTTTCTATCTCTCAACCCTCAACTCTCAACCCTCGACTCTCAATCTTCCACCTTCCTTTTGGGGGTTCCGAACCATGTCCAAGGCCAGGCTGAACGAGCTGTTCGATGAATGGCTCGATCATTACGACGCGGGAGAGATTTGGTCTCCCGAAGAAATCTGCCGGGATGATCCCGACTTGATCGAACCACTCCGGGCGAGGATCGAGTTCTGGCTCGACATGCACTCGCCCAAACGCATCTCGTTGCCCCCGGCAAGAGAGCGCCGAAGTCGCTATCCCGACGAGGACTACTTGGACGACGACTATCCACCACCCCGAGGACGCCAAGACCGGAGAGACGATCCGTATCGCGAGGATGACTATCCTCCCGCGCCGAGGGACGCCATCGCGGAAACGCGAAATCCAGGTCCACCACCTCGACACCAAGAGGCAGTCCGCAGCGCCCCCTCGCCAGGACGAACGGACGATGAGCCGCTCCCACCCGTCAAGAAAAGGCCCGTCAAGAAATCGTCCGGGACACTCGTGGTGGTGCTGATCCTCGGAGGCGTGGTGTTGGTCATTGGGGTGATCGTCGGTGCGTGGGTTTTCTTCTCCCAGATGGGCCTGGGAAAAAAAGTCAAAGTTGGCCAGTGGGAAGTGTACTACAAGGGGGACGTGGAGAAGCACGAGGCAATCCACCTCGGACGCTCCCTGCAAACGCTCTTGCAAAGTGAAAGAGCGCGCCGCGTAACTCTGCAGTTACTCAAATCCGGCGACGCCTACACTCTGCGGATCCCGATCAAAGGGGGGATGTTCCACGATCCCAAGATCAAGAACGCGTGGAGGATCAACGGAGCGTGGGTGAAGACTCGCGTGTTGCGAGACCAACCGCTCACGATACATCTTTGCGATCTCCAGATGAAGACGAAGGAGGTCATCATGCCGTATGCCTCCCAAACGTTCCGACAGTTAACAATCTGTTACGACTCGCCGTTTCCAAAAGACAGAGTTCGAAAGACGGGGGAACAACTCGTCGAAAAATATGGTTTCGGTGTCCACGACCAAACCGTGCTCCTCGGAAAGGCCGGACCCAACAACAAGCTCGTCATCGTCCTGGCCAAAGAGGCAAAACTCGATCCCCAGATGCGCCGGGCCTGTCAGGACATCGCAAATACCCTCTCCCGGACGGTCTTTTCGCGAGAACCGGTTGTCGTTGAGATCATCCGCGAAGACCTGACCAAGGCGGGTTCTTTTCGTTCCAAGAAGGTGTTTTGATTTTGGAGCCACGGAGTGGCGACGGATCTTAGCCATGCGTCAGTGGAGTGAAAAACTCTCACCATTCCGCGAGTTCACACCCGCGGCTACAATATGCCGCCACTCCGTGGCTCCAAAATCAAAACTACCTCGCCCCATACACAACGACACCCGGCAAATATTTCCGCAGATCCTTGACCCCTTCGAACGTGACGAAGGCTTGATTGACGGAGAGGCTGCTCAGGTCTTTCATGCCGATGAGGTGCTCGAGTCCCGCGTCGGTGATTTTCGTTCGGCTCACGTTCAACCTCCTCAGGCGAGTGAGGTTCTTGATGTTCTCGAGTCCGTCGTCAGTGATGCGAGTCCCCGTCAGGTTCAAGGTCACGAGTTGTGTCTGGGAACTCAGGTGCTTCAAACCTGCATCATTGATGTTCCAGTTCTGCAAGTTCAGGTACGTCATTGGAGTGGTCGCCGTCAAGAAATGCTGCAACCCTTCGTTTGTTCTGGCGGTCGAGGGAATGATGAGGGTCCGGAGAGCGGTTTTGGCCAGGTGCCTGAGCCCCTGTCCGGTCACTCGTGTCTGGGAGAGATCCAGAGAGTTGAGTTGTTTCAGCCCGGCGAGGTGTTTCAATCCGTTGTCGGTGATGTTGGTTCCGTTCAGATAGAGGTTATTGAGTTTGGAAAGTTTGGCGACGTATTGGAGTCCATCATCGTCGACGGTCGAGTTGTCCAACCCGAGCGTGACGATCTGCTTTTCCTTCACCAGGTGTTGCAGCCCGTGTTTCGTCAATCGCCAACGTACTAGATTCAACGACGTCGGCGAGTCTAACGCCGCCAGGTAATGCGGCAGAGCTGCATCGGTTTGCGCCCGAGACGGGAGCACGAGGGTTCGCAATTTTCGGCCAGCCAACACCTTCAGCCCACTCGGAGTGACACGCGTACTTTGAAGAGACAACGAAGCGAGGCGTTTCATCTTGGCGAGGTGGTTGAGCCCCGCGTCGGTGACGTTGGTGCCGTCCAGGGAAAGTTTCTCGATGCTCGTCACGTCGGCCAGTCGAGCGAGCCCGTCGTCCCCGATTCGGACGTCGTCGAGGTACAATTCCCTCGGCGCGGCCTTGGCAACGTACTGGAGGCTGTCCGCGTCAATCCGCCAACCTGACAACCGAAGAATGCCTCCCGAGTCGATGGCTTGGAGATAGTACTTCAAGCCGATGTTTGTCCTCGCCTCGGACGGAACCGTCAGTGTTCCCAGGCGTAATCCCTTCAGATGCTCCAACCCCAGAGCGGTCACTTTCGTGTTGTCCAGGTACAAGGCGTTTAACTTCTTGAGTTTGCCCAGGTGACTGACCCCCGAGTCAGTCACACCAGTGAATTCGAGGTTCAAGTTCGTCAGATTCGTTAAGCCACTCAGAGACGTCAGCGTTTTGTCCGTGATCTGGGTCCCTCGAAGATTCAACGACGCAAGGGAGTCGAGTCCCGACAAGTGTGCCGCGCCTGTGTCCGTGATCGCCAAATTGCTCAACACGAGAGTCCGCAGCTCGTCTTGGCCCGATAAATGTTTCAGCCCTTCGTCACCGATCTTCCACGTAGAGAGATCCAGGTAGGTCTGCGGTTGTATGGCCTGAAGGTACATCTTTAACCCTGCGTCCGTGCGAAGCCGAGATGGGAGCGTCAGGCGATTCAGGTTGAGTCCTTTCAAAACCTTCATGCCGTCGGTCGAAATTTTCCAGTACGTCAACGACAAAGACGTCGGTTTGTGCAGCACCGCGACGAAGTTCTTGAGCCCAACGTCGGTCTCGGCTCGAATGGGGACGCTCAGTGATTTCAACTTCAGTCCCTTCAATTGTGCCAGACCTTCGTCGGTGACTCTCGTTCCGGACAGGTAGAGCAGTTGGAGCTGTTTGAGCTTGGCGATTTTCGGCAACCCATCGTCTTTGATTCTTGTGCGATACAAGTTCAGGAAGGCCAACTTCGAGAGAGGGGTGAGGTGGTCTAACCCGTCCGAACTAATTGTCGTTCCGGACAAGTCGAGAGTTTGCAAGGCTCGGAATTCTCGTAAGTGACGCAACCCGCGATCCGTCACGTCGGTTCCACCTAGATAGAGGTGCTCAAGGCGTTTCAGTTTCGTCAACTGTCCCAACCCGCGGTCCCCAACACTCGTATTGGCCACGCTCAAGGTGCGAAGATTGGTTAACCCCGTGAGAGACGTCAGTCCTGCGTCGGTCACCTGGGTGTTGCTCAAGAACAGGCTTTCGAGTTGCTTATGGTTGGCAAGCAGTTTCAGGCTCGCGTCATTCAGCTTCCATCGAACCAGCGATAGGGACTTGGGCGGCTCGACCGCCGCCAAGTAGCTCTTTAGTCCCTGTTCCGTTTGGGCTTGCGCGGGGACCGTGAGACGCAGGAGTTTCATTCCTTGTAACTGCCGTAGACCTTTCGCCGTCACGGACGTTCCGTTGAGGTTCAACTCGCGAAGTTTCTGGAGCGTGCGAAGGGCCGCCAGCCCTTGATCGGTTACCCGAGTCCCAAAGAGCGTCAACGTCTCCAAGTTGCGGAGTTTGGCGAGTTGTCGCAAGCCGAAGTCGGTCAGTGACGTCCCGCCGATATCCAGCGTCTTCAGCTTTTCCAAACCTGCGAGTGAGACCAAGCCTGCGTCGGTAATTTGTCTCTTCCCGATGGAGAACGATTCGAGTTCCTTTTGATTGCGCAACGCCACGAGCCCGACGTCGGTGACGCTCCACCCCAGCAGGCTTAAATCTTTGTGCGGTGCGGTCGCAGCGAGGTAGTTTTTCAGGCCCTCGTCGTTCTTGGCGGCGAAGGGCAAATCCAGATAGCTGAGGCGTAGG
>CAYYUU010000108.1:0-11923 GCA_964474955.1 uncultured Alcaligenaceae bacterium
AAACCCTCGGAAAACACGGGTTTTGGAGCCGAAATTTTTGCGAACGTTCAGATATGACGTGTCGATAATTGATGCATCAGCGATGTGTCGTCATGAAGTGCTGCAATTCTGCCGTAGAAAGGATTAAGGACATTGGCCTGGGTAGCTGGAAATTTGTCACATTCGCGAGTCTAATGTGCGGTCAGGTACAATTCTACTTCTCGTGTGTTGTGATCCGACAGCACTGATTCGGGGCCCAAACCCGTTCCCCAATCGAACCGTCAGCGTGTGGGAAATAAGGCGGTTACGGTTCCAATTGTTCAATCTGGCTCAACAGGTCCTTGTATTCTTGCGATTCTCTCTGGGAGTAATTGAGATTCTTGTAAAGGCCCGTTAGACGAGTGAAGTATTCACGCACTTGGTCTTTGGTTTGGAATCGATGTTCCCGCTCAATCAATCGCTTGACCAACAGGAACGACTCCATCTGCCGCTCCGTAGACACCGACACATCGACCGGATCGAACGCGTCCTGTTGAAGGTATACCATGTCCAGAAATGCGGCTTGTTGGTGGGTAATGAAATCTTCGAGAGTGACCCCCTCTTCTCCCGTCACTTGCATCATTTGAAAGACCGCGTCTCCTTGTTCGAGTAACTGCGTCATTTGTTTTACTGTGGCCGTCCAACGTGGATCGCGGTTGCTGTCCAAATACGCGCGAAGTTGGTCCAGGTAGCGAGACCAGGACAACAACGGATCGATGGCGGGATAGAACCGCTTGTAGGCTCGGTCCGCCGACAAACCGAGAAAACACTTCACGGCCCCAAGTGTCGATTGCGTGACCGGTTCTTCAAAGTTTCCTCCAGCAGGCGATACCGTCCCGATCATCGTCAAGCTGCCTTCCGAACCATCGTTCGTCTGGAGAACACCGGCCCTTTCGTAGATCCCCTTGACCGACGAATCGAGATAAGCCGGAAAGGCTTCTTCCCCAGGAATCTCCTCGAGTCGCCCCGATGTTTCACGCATGGCTTGCGCCCACCGCGACGTCGAATCCGCAATCAGAAGGACATCCAGACCCATTTGTCGGTAGTATTCTCCCAGCGTAATCCCCATGTAAATCGAGGCTTCGCGAGCCGCCACCGGCATCGACGAGGTGTTGCAGATGATGATCGTTCGATCAATCAGTTTGCCGCCAGAGTGGGGATCTTCCATCTCCGAAAAGACTGTGACCGTTTCGAGCACCTCTCCGGCTCGTTCGCCGCACGCGACGACGATCACAATGTCGACGGAGGAGTAGCGGGCAATGAGTCCTTGTAAAACCGTTTTGCCAGCACCAAAAGGCCCAGGGATACATGCCGTCCCGCCACGTGCGATGGGAAAAAATGTGTCGATGATGCGCGTCGTGGTGACCAACGGCTCGGACGGGAATTGTCGTTCCGAGAATCGTCGGCGGAGTAACGTGGCCGGGAGAGGCCGACGAACGGGCCAGGTCTGCTGGAGGGTCAGGTCTCTTTCTTGCCCCCGAGAGCGAATGCGGGCAACGGGTTCGTGGACCTTTCGCTCTCCGTGTGCTACCCAGAGTACCTCGACATCTTCGAGTTGACCGAAGGGGACCATGACCTTGTGTGTGATGCGTCGCTCCGGCACGGTCCCAAGGACGTCTCCGGCCCGCAGGACGTCACCGGGAGAGCAGGTTGGTTCAAAATGCCAGATCGCGTCCTGCTTCAGGGGCGGGACGACGCTGCCGCGATGGAGGAAGAAACCGTCTCGCTCGGCCAGGTCGTGCAATGGGTTTTGCAGGCCATCGTAGACGGTTCCCAAGAGGCCAGGACCGAGCGTCGCCGGTAGCATGACCTTGGTCAACTCGACCTGGTCACCGACTTGAACCCCCAGGGTCTCTTCGAAGACCTGGAGGTCCGCCGTGTTGCCACGCACGCGTAGCACTTCTGCCTTCAGGCGGTCTTCGCCAACGCAGATGTAGGCCACTTCGTTCTTCATGATCGACCCGGAGGATTCGATCGTCACGATGTTCCCAACGACTCCGGTCACTTCGGCTTCAGCTTTGGAGGTTTGCGTAATCACCCAGCGTCTCCTCGATCAACTGTTCGAAACGGACTCGTCCCTTTTCGGAATCACGGCTCGTCCAACGGTCGACAATGGCCCACCGAGCTATGTACAGCAACACCGCCTCGAACGAGAACGGAAACACCTCGGCGGCCATCCGACTCCACGTCTTCCAGGTTACCTCGAACAACAAACGTTCGGCCTCGGCGGCCTCTCCTGCGGACATACGATTTGCAAATTCTTCGACCCACGGATGCCTACGCTGCAACTGAAAAAACGGACGTTGCCAGTTTCGTCGGATTGGTTCGACGAGTCGGCCGACGCCGATGGGCGGGCCCATCCCTTCGCGTTTTCGGCGGAGGGCACTCACGATCGTCCGGACGTCCATGCGATGGTTGACGATGTCGATCACGAGGCGGTTTTGGAGGACCGACATGAGCCTGTCATATTCGCCAACGACGTCTTCGTCGGTCCGATCCAATGGTTGACGATCCCAGGCGAGGAAGTTGGTCAGTCGCTCGAGGACGATGACGTCTTCCTCGCGAAGCAACTTCAACCGCTGTTCCAAACGTGGCCACGTGATCGGAGGACGTTCGACGTCGAAGTGCGGCGGCAGGTGCGGCAAGCTCGCAATTAAGGTGTAGTATCGCACGGACGAGTCCACCAGTTCGGCAGGAAATTAGGGATGGAACGGCGAGGCCTTTTTGCCTTCCATGATGGCCCGGAATCTCGGCGAGAGGTGCTGTAACATCAGGTGCGTGAGTGTATCTGCGGTGAGGTCAATCTGGAGATCCTGGTCGACAATTTGGACACGAATCCCAGGAGTGTCGTGGTTGGCAACTCGGAACGTGAGCCCATCGCGGAGAGCTTCGCCGCCCAACGCCAACACGAAATGATTGAGGGTTCCGTGCTCGAGTTCGTCGGGGGACTTGGCCAACTCCTCCACCGAGGCGACCTCTGTCGGCAGCACGAACTCGACCTGACTTCCGCTGTCTTCGGGCATGGCCCGACGCGCGACTTCGAGAATCATCTGCTTCAAAAACTCGGTGTCCTTCAAGGTCTGCCCGACGAGCTTTCGCAGTTTCTGCTCGAAGTCTTTTCGCAGTTCTTCCGTCAGATGCAAGATGGCGTCCCGGCCTGCCAACCGAACAGCTTCCTGGCCACTGGATTTGGTCTTGTCGGCTTTGTCTTCGGCTTCGCGAACGATCGTGACGGCTTCGCTCTTGGCCTTTTCGAGTATGTCAGCGGCCTGCCTGCGTGCTTCGACGAGGAGGGCCTCGGCTTGCTCCTGGCCCTTGGTGATCCCTTCGTCTTTTATGCGGTCGATCAACTCCTGGACGCCCGAAGCTGTCTTGTTCTCATTTTCCATGGCTGGATCTCCTGAGTGCGGAAACGGCTAGAGGTTGGGAATGCCGCCAGCGACGACCAAGGCGAAGATGAATGCAAACACCGCGAAGCCCTCGACGATTGCAACTGGTGCCAGGGACAGGCCATAGATTTCTGGCTTGGTCTTGCTCGCGTTGATGGCCGCCGCACAGAGGAGACCCTGGAACATGGCACTGAGCAAAAGGACGACCCCAACCAAGATGCCCACCGCAAACAAACCAGGGGCGTTGTCTACGGAAACCTGACGGTTGAGGGAGAACATCACGACAATGCCGTAGATGATCTGTGACGACGGCAACGCCGAGAGTCCGACGAGTTTGCCGTAGCCAGTCTCGACGTCGATCATCGCCCCGCAGGCCGCCTGGCCAGCTCTTGCACACCCGATGATGCTGCCCAAAGCTCCTAATGCTGTCGGCCCGTAAATTCCGGCCCATCCCAGCATGATCCAAAACGGGTCCATTACGCCTCCGCCTTCTTTGTGAATGGTTGGAAGGGATAGCCTTCGTCCTTCAAGCCCCAATCGAAAAACTCAATACAGTTCAGGCGTAAGCCGTGAACGACGCCACCCATCAGGGCGAGGAGGAAGTTGATTCCATGCCCGACCAGCAAAATCAAAAGGGCCAACAGAACACCAACACCTCGCATGTCGGCGGCTTCTCCCGCCAACGAGTTGAACGTCATCGAGAGTTGGGCCCCGGCCAATCCGAGAGCGAACAATCGCAAATAACTCAGCGAATCGCCGAAGGCTTTTGTCAAGTTCGTGACGCTCAACAACCCATCGAGGAAACGCCTCAAGTGTGTCATGGGATTGGTCGTGACGATAGAACGTTCGCTGCTGAACAGCACCACGGACACGAGACCAACGACCAGCATCACCTCTCCAAGGGCACTCATGCCGTTGTTGGTCGTCATGACTCCAATCCCGAGAACCAAGCCGCCGACCAGGACAATGGCCCAGCCAAACGAGCCAAGACTTTGCCACGAATTTCGTTGCTGATAGGCCAATATCACGTTCGCCAGCGACAGGTGGGCGACTCCGATCGTGACGGAGACCAACATCATCAAGGTTCGGTTCGCTTCGTCCAGCAACGGTTTGTCGTTGATCCGCACCATGAGGTGGCCCAGCAGCGAGTCCTTGTTGGGGGTGATTCCAAAGTAGCTGCCGACGAGGACTCCATAGACGATTGTGAAACCTACGATGCTCAGGAGCAAGTTGCGAATTCGAAGGCCGGTGCGTGATTTGCTCATCCTTCGGGAAAATAGAAGAACGAGGACGAGGAAGACGAGGCCATATCCGGCGTCCGAGACGATCATCCCAAAGAACAAGCTGAATGAAAAGAACACGACGAGACTCGGGTCCCAGGCTCGATAATTTGGAGTGATGTAGAACGTGACACAGTCCTCGCCTCCTGAAAGGCGGGCTGGGTTGTGTAGGAGCGTTGGGGGGTTGTCGTCGTCGCCAGGTGGTTCGATGGTCACGGCCAGTTTCTGTTGGCGTGCATACTGTTCGACGTCGGCCGTTGCGACGTGGGGGACCCAGCCTTGGAGCGCAAAGACTCCCTCGCCATCCAACGTCTCCTGCCCCGCCGCAAGCCGAGCCGCTCGGTCGTCTGCCTTGTCTAGATCGTTGCGGAGTGTCTTCCGCCATCGCGTCAACGTCACGCGCTTCCAGTGCAACTCGTCGAGTTCCTCTTCGATGTGTTCGAATCGCTCCTTGAGGTTCGAGAGTGACCGAGGGTCCAATTCCAGAGGTTTGAAAGGAAGCACAGGCTCTCCGGCGCTCACGACGACGACGTACGCCGACTTGGCATCCTGCCGAACCAACGACCAGATAAAATTCGCCCCTTGCAGTTCGTCGAGTTCTTCGGGCGTGATGATGTAGAACCAAAGGCGAAATCCGTTGAGTTCGTCGGCAGGTGGGAGGTGAAAATCGCCCCACGGTTCGACCTCACGGATTGCCTTCTGGACGTAATCTCGTTCTTCGTTCAACGCATCGCGTTGCTCTTTGATCTGCAGGGCTTCTTGGATGACTTGCTCGCGGTCGTATTCACCCCGGTGCTTGGAGGGCCGACGTTTGTTGGGGCAAGTCTTGAGGAATCGGAGGGCTTCTCTCGCTTCTTTCGAAATGAGTTCGGGAGTCTTGGCACGGTCTTTTCCGAGGTTGACTAGGTGAAGACACCCGAGCTTTTGGAGCCCCTCGATGATGGCCTCCTTTTGATCGAGCGTGCCATAGACGGTAATCTTGTTGAGCGTAACGATCGCCATCGACTCACAACCCTCAACGCTGCTTGCGTTTTGCCAGCTTCGAGCGAACGACCGCAGCCCGATCCTCGTCCGAGAGGGCGATGCGGATTCGCTTGATGTTTTCCTCGGCGGTGGGGATCAACACCTTTTCGAACAGATTGACCCGTTGGGTGATCTTCCTGGCCGCTGCATCGAGCCGTTCGACTCGGAGCTTCTGTACCTGGAGTTGGATCCGGAGCTGGGCCATGTGTTCCAGCGTGTCGACCAGTTGGTCGACCCAAAACGGCAGAGCCAACGTCGAATACTCCGCCCTTTCGAACTCGACCTTTCTCGCCACGGGAACGCGAGCCCCAACGACGTTTTCTTCCTCGATCACAACTTCTTTCACGGAGATCAGCCGCGATAAATCCCGCGTGGCCAACGTCGAACTCCCGAGCAGCGGCAGAATTTTGTCGAGAGAAACGATATATTTCTCGATCGCTTGTTCGGCCTCGGCGAGTTGCACGCGGCTCTGTTTTAACGCGCCGAGAAGCTGTTGCCGTTTCAAATCCAGGGACGGCAAAAAGCGACGATACATGGTGAGATTGTCGCGTTGTTGCTTGAGGGAATTTTTGTTGAGCGAAAGTCTCATGATCGTCCTGGAGGCTGGGGCGTTCGGGAAGCTCCGTTACGTTGTGGAGAGTATGTTTTTCTTCGGGTAGTACTTCTCGACGAGATTCTGTTTCATGAGCAACTCCTGCGGTTCGAAACATTCCGCCAACGTCCGCCAGCCCAAATCCAGGGCTTCGATCAGAGGCAGGGAGACGTTGATGTCCATGAACCGTTCCCGGAACAGACCGCCGAATTTTAGCAACTTGTGATCGAAAGGGGAGAGGTCAAACGCCATGGCTTGCTTCTTTTTCGCGTCCTGGGCGTTGGAGTAGAAGCGGATCATGGCGTTCATCAGTTGCCCGTGGTCTTCTCGCGTGGTCTTGCCGATCACTTGCTGCTTCAGGCGAGACAGCGACCCGAATGGATCGAGCACGCCGTCGTGCAGATAAAACTGTCCTTCGGTGATGTAGCCGGTGTTGTCCGGAACGGGATGCGTGACGTCGTCGCCGGGCATGGTGGTGACCGTCAAGATCGTGACGGACCCAGCCCCTCGGTAATCGCAGGCCCTTTCGTAACGCACCGCCAATTGGCTATACAAGTCGCCCGTGTAACCGCGTGTGGCCGGAACTCGCTCCATCGCGATGCCGATCTCTTTCAAAGCATCGGCGTAAGCCGTCATGTCGGTGAGCAGGACCAACACCCGCTTGTTTTGCTCGACGGCAAAGCGTTCGGCCACCTTCAACGCCATGTCGGGAACGAGCAAACGTTCGACGATGGGATCGGAGGCCTGGTTGACGAACATGACCGAGCGTGGAAAAACGCCTTCGCTTTCGAACGTCGTGCGGAAGAAGTGAAAATCGTCGAAGATCAAGCCCATCCCACCGAAGACGATGATTTCGGCGTCGGCCTGGATTCCGATCCTCGCCAACAACTGGTTGTACGGTTCGCCGGCCACGGAGAAGATCGGTATCTTTTGGCTCTCGACCAACGTGTTGAAGACGTCGATCATCGGGACCTTCGTTTCGATCATCCGTTTGGGGACGATTCGCATAGTCGGATTGACCGACGGGCCGCCGACCGCAATGTGCGGATCGTTCTTCAACTCGGGGCCGCCATCAATCGGGTTTCCGGCACCGCCAAAAACTCGGCCAAGGATGTTGTCCGAGTAAGTCACTTGCGAGGGATGCCCCAAGAAACGAACACGGGATTCGGTCGAGATTCCCTTGCCGCCGGTGAACACCTGCAAGGACACCTCTTCTTTTTGAATCTCGATGACTTGCGCGAGCGATTGTTCCCCGTCCCAGTTTTCGACCACGGCAAGTTCGCCGAGGCCAACGTGAGACGCACGGATCGTGAGGATGTCGCCCACGATGGAGCGAACTCCGGTGAAATAAGTCAGGGCCCTTAACATTCCTCTCCCCGATTTGTTGGCATCGCGTGGCAGGCCTCCGAGGTTGTGCGGAAGTCTCCGTTGTTGGAGGATCTCGTTAATAAACGAAAAGCGGGAACAAACACTTGTCCAGTAATGTCCTGGTCGTGGAGCCAAAGAACCAAGTTTGTAGGCCTTGGTGGCCGTAAGCACCCATCACGACCAGCCTCGTCGCGAGTTGCCCTGCCGAATCCAGGATTGGTTGCGTCGGGCTGCCACTGGTCGTAATCGCGTGGGACTGAGCCTGGATGTCGTGGCGTCGCAAGAACTCGACGGCTTCGGCGGCATGCTTTTCGGCTCGGGCTTGATTTCGGTCGACGCTGACGACGTGGACCGGCCTGACCGGTTTGGTCATGGCGAAGGTGAACAAAGCCCGAGACGCCGCACGGCTGCCGTCATAGGCCACAACGACATTCGTTCCCTCGGGCATTGTTTTCGGAGTCACGATCACTGGCCGGGGATGGTCACGGATGAGCCGTTTTACGGTCTCGCAAGGGTCGTCGGTTTGGAATTGGAAATTGGTGTCTCTGCCGATGAAGATGGCGTCGTGAACTTGACTGGCGGAGGCGATTGCCTCATAAGGTTGTCCTTCGGCTTGCAACAAATCGTGTTCGATTTGGGCTTCCTCGCAGGCCGACTTGAAGTTCTCAAGAATGGTCCGGGCTTTCGTGTTGGCTTTCGCCAAGAGAGCCTCATCGCGTTTGCCTTTGAAGGCTGCTCCTCCGATCGGAACGCCTTGCGGTTGCGTGATCGTCTGCTTGTCGACGACGGCCATCCCGGTCAGAAGGGGAAGGATCTCTTGCCCCTGTTCTTTGCGTTCGTTGATAGATTGTATGGCGAACTCCGTGGCGACTTGGCTGGCAGCCGAGCCGTCCAACGCGATGAGCAAACTTCGAATCATCGGAGGAGTCTCCGTGTGTGGATGAAGATCAGGTGTTCGATGTTTTGAAAGAGGAGAGATTGCGAAGTTGTGAGTTTGTGTCCCCGTTTGGTATCAATTCCAAGACGTGGGGTGTAAGACGAATATCATTCTACTATCGAGAAAACGAATTTCAACGGCTGCACGTTTTCAGGAGCAAGGGGAAATCATGAATCAGGCGACTGTCCTTCGTGAACGTCTGGAACGCACTGTCGAGGCCTTCCAGGAACTGTTGGTCGACAACTTATATCACACCCACGGACAAGCCATCCAAACGGCGTCCAAGCATGACGCCTACATGGCGCTTTGTTATAGCGTGCGAGATTTCCTGATCGAGCGTTGGCGGAAAACGAATAAAGCCTACTACGAAGCCAATCCAAAGGTCGTTTACTATTTGTCGGCGGAGTATTTACTGGGCAAACAGTTGCCCCAAAACATGTTATACACCGACACGAAAGAACTCGCCCGAGAGGCTCTGGCCAACTACGGCCTCGATCTGAATGAACTCCTCGAAATGGACATAGAGCCCGGACTCGGGAACGGGGGGGTGGGAAGGTTGGCGGCCTGCTTCATCGATTCCCTGGCGACGTTGGACGTCCCGGCCGTTGGGTACGGCATTCGGTATGAATTTGGAATCTTCCAACAAACGTTCCAAAACGGCTGGCAGAAGGAAAAACCGGACGAGTGGGCCTTACTTGGGAATCCGTGGGAATTTCCCCAGGCGGACGACATGGTCGAGGTCGGGTTTTGGGGAAAGTCCGAACCCTACGTCGATTCCGAGAACCAGTCTCGGTTCCGTTGGACGCCGAGTAGGAAGGTGCTCGGCGAACCCTGCACGATGCTGGTGCCCGGCTACGGTACGAACACGGTCGGGATCCTGCGGCTGTGGCGTGCTCGCGCCACGGAGGAGTTCGATTTCGAACTGTTCGACGTGGGAGACTACGCTCGGGCCGTGGAACAGAAAGTCTACTCGGAAAACATCAGCAAAGTGCTTTACCCCAACGACAACTCCATTCAGGGAAAGCAACTTCGCCTGCAACAGCAGTATTTCTTCGTGGCTTGCTCGCTGAATGACATCATTCGGCTATTTCGCCTCAAGAATGTCGATTGGGACTTGTTCCCCGAGAAGGTCGCCATTCAACTCAACGACACGCACCCCGTCGTGGCGGTTCCTGAGCTGATGCGGTTGTTGATGGACGAACACAAACTTCCGTGGGATCGAGCATGGAAAATCACCCAAGGCACGTTCGCATACACTTGTCACACGTTGCTACCCGAAGCCCTGGAAACATGGCCAGTCGACTTGTTTGGCGAACTGCTTCCCCGACACCTGGAAATCATTTACGAAATTAATCGACGCTTCCTAGACGAGGTCCGCGAATGTTTCCCGGGCGAGGAGGACCGCGTCCGCCGGATGTCCATCATTCAAGAAGATAGCCCACGTTCTGTACGGATGGCGAATCTCGCCACCGTTGGGTCATTCGCCGTGAATGGCGTGGCGGAGTTGCAATCGAGGTTGTTACGCGAACGCACCCTGCGCGACTTTGCTGAGATGTGGCCCGAGAAGTTTCAGAACAAAACCAATGGCGTCACGCCTCGTCGCTTCATGAAGTTGGCGAATCCTCGCCTGTCCGAGTTGATTACCTCGAAAGTGGGTGATGGGTGGCTGAACGATCTCACAAAACTGAGCGAGTTGGAACGCCATGTCAACGATCCATCGTTCCGCGAACAGTGGCGGGAGATCAAGCAAAAGAACAAACAAGAATTGGCCGAGTGGCTTTACCCGAGAACTGGCATCGAACTCGACCCGACTTCGATCTTTGACGTCCTCGTGAAACGACTCCACGAGTACAAACGACAATTACTCAAAGTCCTCCACATCATATGGCTTTATCAGCGCATCAAAGCCGATTCGTCGAGTGTCCTTGTCCCACGCACATTTCTCTTCGGCGCCAAGGCGGCACCTGGTTACCACATGGCCAAGCGGATCATCAAGTTGATTCACTCGGTAGCGAACGTCGTGAACAACGATCCCGACGTTGACCGACGACTTCGAGTCGTCTTTCCTGAAAACTTCAACGTCTCCATGGCCGAGAAAATCTATCCTGGGGCTAACATCTCGGAGCAAATTTCGATGGCCGGCAAGGAAGCGTCTGGGACGGGCAACATGAAATTCGCTCTCAACGGGGCCTTGACCGTCGGCACGTTGGACGGTGCCAATGTCGAGATTCGCGAGAGAGTAGGAGCAGAGAATTTTTTCTTGTTCGGTCTCACGACCGAAGAAGTGTTCGCACGGAAGGAACAAGGCTACAACCCTCGGGAGTATTACAACACCTATGCGGACCTCAAACGAGTCTTGGACAGTCTGATATCTGGTGAATTCTCGGATGGTGATCCGAACCTCTTTCGCCCCATCTTTGATTCGCTGCTCGAGCGAGACGAGTACCTGTTGTTGGCCGATTTTCGATCGTACGTGGATTGTTGCGAACGAGCGGCTCAAGCCTACACGGACCAGGACAACTGGACCAAGATGTCGATTCTCAATTCGGCGCGTTGTGGATTCTTCTCCTCGGACCGTTCCATGAAACAATATTGTGACGAGATCTGGCACGCGAAGCCAGTGAAGGTTCTCTAACACAACTGTGACAAGAACTGGCACCTGCGCTGAGCTATGATAGACAGCCAGTGTCGTGAGGATCTTTGCCGACGGTTCGAGAGTCGCTCGGACGATCTGGGAACACACCAAGGGCGAGATCCTCGGAAAACGAAGAATTCGCCTCATGGGATCAAGTACGATCACCGACTGCGGCTGTGCACGAGAGGCTTTGGATTTCTACCTGAACATTCGAGGACGGGGTTTCTGTGTTCGAAATGCTTTTCCGTTCTCAACACGTGTCCAGCACGGTACTGCCGACCAGTCTTTTCAGGGTGCGGCAAATTTTTCTGGCCGATGGGAAGGTGGATCGAGCCAACCTCATCCACTTCGTTTCCTTTCTTGTCCTTCTCCACAAACTTGGGGAGAAGGACTTTGAACACCGCACTCTTTTTTTCAAAGTCCTTCTGCCCGCAAGCAGGGAGAGGGAAGCAAGGAGGAACAACCCAGCATCCCAAAGCTGAGTACCTCATCCTCAATCCTTCTCCCCTTCGAGGGGAGAAGGAAGCCAAGGAGTCATCATGTCGGATTTCGAATCTTTGTTGAACGCCATTCCGAATGACCCCAACGTGGCGTTCATCTTGGCCGACTATCTGGAAGAGAAAGGTGATCCCAGGTGTGAGTTGCTGCGTCTTTCGTACACTCTCAAGGACATAATCGAGG
>CAYYUU010000109.1:0-11914 GCA_964474955.1 uncultured Alcaligenaceae bacterium
AGGTGAGGGTGTTTCCGGAGCATCGATACTACCTCGTTCATCGGTCGTTTTGGACGGTTTGAGCTTCCTGTCAGCTTTTTCGATTCCCCAAGCACTTGGCCCGTAGGTCGCGAGAAATTATTGGGCCTACCTTGTCTAGCGAAAGTCACGCCTGCAGGGGGAATCCAAACTTCGAATTTCTTCATTATTTTTACACGAGCAGGCGAGGATCGAGCAATTCACCTTCCGACATATTCTGCCGCGAGAATCCAAAATGACAGACCTGGTTCGACAAGAAGTCATCCGCGAATCGCACACAATCGTCGTTAAAGTGGGCACGAACGTCCTGACCGACGACACCGGGATTCTGGATCACGAAAGAGTGAACCAACTCGTTCAACAATTGCATCGGGCTAGGCAATCTGGACGAAGAGTTCTGTTGGTCAGTTCTGGGGCCATCGGAGCGGGAATCGGTCGATTGGGACTGCCCCGACGGCCAACCGACTTGCGACAACTCCAGGCGTGTGCTGCGGTCGGGCAAAGTTCGTTGATGCGGGCCTACGAAGAGGCCTTTGGGCAACACGAGACGACGACGGCCCAAATTTTGTTGACGGCAGGGGATTTCGACGATCGGACCCGCTATCTGAATACCCGAAATACGATTTTTACCCTTCTGGAATGGGGAGTCGTCCCAATCATCAACGAAAACGATACCGTAAGTGTCGATGAAATTCGATTCGGCGACAATGACCAACTTGCAGCCATGGTCACGAATCTCATTCAGGCTCCGTTGTTGGTGCTACTTTCAATCGTCGATGGCCTTTATACCGCCGACCCGCGGGTCGATCCGAATGCCACGCTGATTCCGACCGTTCCGCAAATTGACGACACGATTCGAGGGATGGCCGGAGTTGGCCAGAGCATGCTCGGCACCGGAGGGATGCGAACGAAAATTCGGGCGGCCCACGTTGCGACAAGCGCGGGCGAATCCGTCATCATGGCCGACGGATCGACCCCTGAGATTTTGGACCGGATTTTGCACGCTGAACCTGTTGGAACGCTTTTCCTGCCACAGCGTGACAGCATTCCGGCCTGGAAACGCTGGGTCGGTTATACGGCCCGAGCCAAGGGAACCCTAATCGTCGATGCCGGAGCAAGGACCGCCATCGAGCGAGATGGTCGGAGCCTGTTGCCCATCGGCGTTATCCGCGCCCAAGGAAGTTTTGACAAAGGCGACGTCATCCGATTGTGTGATGCCGACGAACAAGAATTTGCGAGAGGGTTAATCAATTATTCCTCCGCAGAAACGGCCAAAATTATGGGACTACACACGGAGCAACTCGGGAATGTGCTAGGGGTTGTGCCGTATGAGGAACTAGTCCACCGAGACAACCTTGTCGTAATGGTATAATCTAACAAGGCTGTGGTTTTGGTTTTTTGTTTCGCGGACCTTTCCGCAAGCAAGTTGCAAAAGTTCCTGAAACCAAAACCCGGTTGTTCTTGGGTTTTGTTTCGCGGACCTTTCCGCAAGCAAGTTGCAAAAGTTCCTGAAGCCAAAACTGGTCGCGAGATGCTCCAGTCTGCTTGCCGCGTGTACTGAGTTTATTGGTTTTAGTTCAGGGCCCTTCGTTGAAAAATTTTCCAAGGTCAAGCACGGAGTGAACAGAGCAAGGTTCGCCGGAAACTTTCGCCTCCAAACTCGGCACGATCCACGTTCGCGAGTCCCGAATGAAATACTCTCACAGTTTGTTTCCTTCCGTGTTAGTCGGCGAGCAGGAGTTCGTCTTCTTGTTGGGATCAATAACGATCCCTGGTCGGCTGCGGGGGTGGGGATTGGCATGAATCCGAACCCAGAACCGAATGACACGAGCCGTGAAAACTTTGAGGCGTTGTATGAGCAACATAGCCGCGAAGTCTGGGCACTTGCGTACGCCCGTTGGCTAAATGCTGATTTGGCGTCCGACATTATGCAAGAGGCTTTCCTGCGCCTTTGGCGGCAGTGGCAGACTGGAGACCCGATCCACAACCCACGTGCTTGGTTGTTGCGGGTTGCCCGAAACTTGGCCGAAGACTATGCCAAGAGTTCGTTCCGCCGAAACGGAACCCAACCGCCCCAAACGATGAACGGAGTCCGTTCGTCCGAGCCATTGCCGATGGAGGCGCTCGAAAAGGAAGAAACGTTCGCGCAACTTCGCTTCTTCATGGAAGATTTGTCATGCCAAGATCGTGAAATCCTCACGCTGAGGTATTCGCTCGATTACAATGCGAACCAGATAGCGGAAATGCTCGATGTCAACGTGACTGCAGTCCACATGCGACTGAGTCGAGCCCGGAAACGCTTGGAAGAGAAACTGACGGCTGCGGGAGTCGTCCCTACTCGAAATGCGAGTAAGAATGAAGGATAGAGGGCAGGGAATCGAATTGATGCAGTTGAATGGGCTTGTGGCTCGTTTTGGGCCTGCCTCTCCCGGCCCAAAACGACCACGATTGTTGTGACTTCCGCCAGGAACTTCACGGAACCATTGTCCTGTTGAGAAGCGTCCTTTATTTCGTTAAATTGAAGGTTATTCCTCTCCACACATGCTTTAAGCCGGAACGGACCATGTCGCAAACGACAACTCAAACACTCGACGATTTGCCCGAGCTTGATGCCTTGCTCCACGACTTCTTCCAGCAGGAGATGCCTTCTCCCTGGCCGGAGTCGCCCCTTGCCGCAGAGGAAGACCATCTGGCCGTCCCCGGGCGATTGACGACGTATTGCGCGAACCTGGAAGCGACGCCGAGTTCCGTTGCCCCAACGGTCGAGAACACAATTCCGCTGCGGACTCCCGCAAAGTCTAGCTGGCGGCGAGTCCAAAAATACTTGTCGCTGGCCCTCACGCTGGCAATCTTGGTGACAGGCTCTTGGATTCTTTTGGGAACGTTTCCGGGAACGCCCTTGGCCCCCGATACTCCCCAGGCGAAGAAGAAACCAGACACCACGAACAACAATGCCCTTGAGTTTGCAACGGACCCCGGAAAGTTGCTTCCTCAGATTCTCGACGAACCCAAGAAGGCTACGACGCCCATTCCGACCGGAAAAAATGTTGGTCCCGAGCAAGGATTTGATCTCGATCAAAGGCTCAAGAAAGGGTTCGACGGTCCTGGTGTGAATCTGCCAGACCCCAAGAAGCCATAACTCAAATCACAGTTAAAGCGTCCGAAGCAAAAAAAGCCCTCGTGCGAACATTCCAGCGTTCGCACGAGGGCTTTTTTGTTCTCGATCGTGACGGAGATTTTGTAGATCAACTCGAGGAATGGATTTGGGCCAAAGGATCGCGTCGGACAGGGTTTGGAACGTGGCATCGATGAATACCGAGTTTTCTGTTCGTCGGACGTCCACGCGGCTCGAGCAATGTCCCTGAAAGTGTGGGTTTTGGTGTCAGTCCCCGGATGAAGTGAGGGGCGTGAACGTATCCCTTGGGACCCCAGAAATACCACGCCCCTCGCTGCGTTCGTGGCGTGCTAACGGACAGAGAAAACCAGCGAGGCCACATTTTCGGGGACATTGCCTGAGCCCCGTGGACCCACGGAACGGACAAGTATTGCTTGATCCGTTCCGTAACCTGCCCTCTTCCCATTCGATTACCAACGAAGCGCCGAGACGAGGTCAGAGAAGTCGTCGGTCCATGGTGGTCGGCCCGTGGAGGGTACTGGCTGCCAATAGCTCAGGGCATCACGTTTGCCCGTTTCGCTCATCTTCTCCCAGTCCTTGGACTGTCTCAAGAGCCTCGCGTAGTCGTGGGGTTCTCGTCCCCAGGCTCCCGAGCCCGCGGGGGATTTTCGCGACCATAGCCCTTGCCCCGGTTCGAACGGACTTTCCAGTTGTTTTCCGGTCTTCGGGTCTATCAGTTTCTGGTCTCCCCATCGCTTGGTCTGATCGAGGAAGGTCCGGTCCCGCGCCACCATCACCCATTCCGAAGTGAAGTGCCCAATGCTTCCCGGATTGTCCGGATCCGGGGGTGCGTTATCGTGACCACGAATGCAATCGTATTTCCAAACCCGGAGATACTTCTCGCTGACGATGGCTTCCCGGAGCTTCTTCGCTCCATGAGGATCCCGAACTTCGATTTTGTTGATGAGCGACTCGATGGCATTTTGGTAAGCCTTCACCGGCTCGCTGCCAACGTCCGCGGTCAGTTTCTCGGCGATCGATTTGTCGTCACGAACTTTTTCTCGGATTTGCTCGGCAAAACCCTTGGCTTTGGCCTTGAGGTCGCCCTTATCGGCCCGGGCCACTTTGGCCAACTCCTGGGCGATATGTTTACGGTCTTCGTTCCGGTTCATCGCATCGACGATGTCTTTCACGACGGGAACCAATTCGACAAAGCGGTTGGACGTGTGGACACACAAGATGCCTCGCTCGACGAGTTTTTGGAAATACATCGTGATGGCTTCCTGGGTCAACAAGTGCACCGGGATGGCGTCGGAACTAAAGGCGTCCACGACCATCATGTGGTAAAAGTTGTCCGGGCCACCAGCCTTGCGAAGGACCTTGATGCGGAACGCATTGTCCTGATCCTTGCCTTCCTCTTCAACATCGTCCCAGTTCGAGGGATAGTCCTGGGCCATGCGGAGTCGGGCGTCGCCCATGAACACCCAGAGTTCGGCTCCTCGGTGTTTGGCGTCCCCGAGATAGGTAAAGAAGCAGTTCCGGCGTCCATTTGTCTTGCCGCTGATGTACTCCTGGTATTGAGCTTCGTTGAGATACCCTTCCGGTACCTTGGCCTTGGCACTCTTGGGCGAAAGGGATTCGACTGACTCGATCTTCCTTGGCACGGACAGCCGCAGCACACTGTTATCGATCTCGTAGTAGTGCATGTGCTGGAAGGCCCTGGCGTATCCGGCCATGGTTCCGGTCCCCAGTCCAATCGTGGCGAAGGGGGGCTCGGACCAAAGGGCCACCAGTTGGCACGAAGGCAGACTCATCCCCGCCGTCGGCATGGCCTGGATCGCGCCAATCCCCACGAGCGTCGAAGGCATCCGGGCGTCGGCATAGAAGCTGTTGTCCGTTTTCGTGTTGGGGAACCAGTTGAACAGTTCCATCACTCGGCCAGCCGGTCCCTTGCGGTGGTAGTACGTCGTGGCGAGCCGACTGTAGTCGAGGGTCTTGTCGTCCGAGGGGATGCTCTCGTTGGACGAAAGCTCATATCGACCCCAATATTTCGAGTCCGGCTTGAGGTAGTTTCGTCCGTGGTTAATGTGTCCGTGGATCAGGGTCGTAAACGTAATCCGCGATCCGAAGATGGTCTGGTCCTCGGATTCTTGGACCTTCAAGATGCCGAAGTAGCTCCGCTCCCGGAAGATCGTTTGGTCGTTTCGCAGGTCCATGATCCCCATGCACAGCAAAATCGCACCGATCGTCAGGCCGTAACGAAGCGGTCGGGTACTGATGGCTATCGAAGCCGCGAGCGGAATCCCGACACCCACAAAGCGGAGGAACGATGCCGTGCTGGAGGGCGTCCGCGGGCCGATGAGCATTGCAGAACCGACCGCCGTCACGACCGTCACGATGGCCACGGCACCAGCAATGAGGATGTCCAAGCCAACGTTGCTGCCCATGAACCCGCCCTTCTCGATCGACGCGCTTCGGGCACCACCACCGAACATCTCTTCCAAGAAATCGTTCTCCATCACCGGCGGACGCATCAGGGCTGCAAAGAAGATGGCCAGAGTGTATTCGACGACGTAGGTGAACAAAACCGGAGCCACGAGACCGTTGAACATCCCGCCGAGCATTCCACCGACGGACATCAAGAGATAGAACTCCGTGAGGTGTTTCGTACTCGGCCTGTCTTTCGCGAGTTCCCCGTGACACACCATTGTCGTCACGAAGAACGCCAGTATGTGGAAGACCACCTGGGCCACCAGGTACCTACTATCGACCTTCGTGCCCGAGACCGCAAAGAGGATGACCAGACCGGCGATGAAGAACGGTTGCGCCCACACGAAAAGCGTGTGCGGCGTTCCCACCCAGACGACCGGCCAGCGGGCGAACACGAGCACGAACGAGAGCAGGTACAGCATCAACGGCATGAGCCAGAGCAATGGGATGGGCGAGAGGTCGGTCGTCGCGTAGGTCGTTACGCCCAACATCAAGCTCGAAGGGATGGCCGCCAACATGACCCACCGAAGCCGTCGCCAGGGAGTGACTTCGTCGAGTCGCCTGTCCGGAGCGGACGACGCGGGCGTGGCTGGACGAACCGGAGCCGCGGGCGTCTCTTTCTTGAGCGTCTTCTTGACCGAACTCTTCTTTGGCTGCTTCGTCCCGGCCTTTTTAAATGCTGTCTTCTTTTTGGACTTTGCCTTGCCAGCCTTGACTCCGGTTTCCTTCTTCGGTTCTTCGGAGGTTTCCGATTTGGCTTCGGTCTTGGCTTCTGCTTTCGGCTCCTCCTTCGGCTTCGGCTTGAGTTTCGTGGCGGGAGCCTGGCCCGGCTTCGATCTCATCGAGATCCAGACGATGGCAGCACAACCAAAAACGAGGATCGCCAGTGCCGTGTACCCGTATGTCCAGAGCCACGCTTGCGTCTCGAGCCAAAGTACGCGTTCGATCAAGAACGGGTAGGCCAACAACGACAGGAAACTCCCTAGGTTACTCGCCCCGTAGAGGAAGTAGGGATCGTCGCCCGCGGGATGGCCCGTCTCGGCGAACCATTTTTGCAAAAGCGGGGCACTTGTGGCCACGACGAAGAAGGGCAAGCCCACGACGACCGCCAAAAGCAACAGCGTCGAACCAATCGGATTGGCTCCGGGCGGTGGAGTCCAAACTTTCACTTTGCTGTAGAAGCTACCGGCGAACAACAAAAACAACGGCAGCAACAACAACGCGCTGTGCAGCAGGAGCTGCATTCGGGTCTTCAAACGAGTACTTGCCGTGTGGGTGTACCCATATCCGGCCAGCAAGGCGGTTTGGAAAAACACCATGCAAGTGTTCCACACTTGTGGCGTCCCGCCGAGTCGTGGCAGGATCATCTTGCCGATCATGGGTTGAACCAAAAACAACAAGAACGCACTGACGAACAACGTGATGGCAAAAAACGGCAGGGCCAAGGTGCACCTCCACAACTTACGGCTTCGACAGCTAACTCAAGGCTGCAAATCATATCTCGGAATGTCGCAACCCGTGCCGGATGGGCAGATGGATAGATAATGGTCGCGTTTGTGGTTTTGTTTCGGAGATTGTCGTCTTTCACTCCGCGAAAGGCGACAATCCCAAAACGCGACTCTTATTTATCCGCCCCCTCAGGCACGGGCGTATTTTCTGTTCGTACAGAGACTGTCGGACAGGTTTGTAACCTGTCCGATAGATTACCAACGCCCGAATCCCCACCGGAAGACGCTCAGCAAGTTGGCGTAATCGTCGGTCCAGACCCGTCTCCCGGGAACCGCCGGAACGTCCCAAAGCTGGTAGGGCGTTCCTGGTGGTGGGGTCTTGAATTGGCCCGAGCGAGGATTCATGACGGCGTAGAACAAATCTTCTTTCACCTTCGTGGTCTCTTCCGGCAGGTATCCCTCGCGTCCGTCCGTCAACGCCTCCACGAGTGCCTCGCCTTCCAGCCCATCGCCGGTCGTGCTCGGCTTTCCGAGCGCTCGTTGGATGTGGCGATAGAGGACGGGGTTCTCGGCCAGCAGCACGGGGACAACGGGGTCGTCCGCCTTGACCTTTTTCTGGAACCGGGCCATGCCCAAATTCTTTAACCGTCGCGACAGACGCGCGGCCAGTGCATTCCTGAGCGTCACGGACTCCGGCGGCTTGGCCAACATCACGTATTCGGACTGGAAGTGACCGCGCGAATAACTCGCGACGTTCGGCCGCATCTCGTCGAGTTGGTTCGCGAACGGATCCTTTTCCCCGCGGCAGTTGACGACGCGGTACTCCAAACCAAGGGCGTGCGCGATGTCGATGACGGGCGGAGGCAGGTCCACGTGACGGTTCGACGTGTGGACCATCAACACGCCACCGGGCACCATCTTGTCGAGGTACTGCTCGATGGCCTCCTTGGTGATCAAGTGGACCGGGATGGCATCCGAACTGAAAGCGTCGACCTCGATGGCGTGGTAGTAGTTCTCCCGGAACTGTGTGGCGTAGGTCGACCCGTCCCGGAGTTGACCGGCCCGCCATTTCTCTTTGGGGTCCGTGAGTTCCTCATCTCGGAGAAAGAGAGTCGGATCTTCCAGCGCGACCTTCGAATCCGGGCTACCCTCGACCCGTTTCAACTCTCCGTCCACGTACTTCCGGCCAGACCGTTCGAATTCGCGGGCGGCCTCCACGTCGAGACGCATCGACTGGCGTGCGTCGCCCATCATCACCTCGATCATCGCGCCTCGATCGATGGCGTCGCGGAGATAGTTGTAATACGGTTTCTTGGCCGATTGGAAGTACAATCCGGTCTTGGGCATCGGCAACGAGAAGCGGCGAATCTTGTTGTCGATCTCGTAGAACGTCATGTGTTGGTATGGCCGAGCGTAACTGGCCATCGTTCCCGTCCCCAACCCGATACACGCGTACGGCGGCTCGCTCCAAAGGTTCACGAGGCTGACCATCGGGTCATTGCCAACGGCCGCGAGCGACGCGGGCATCCGGGCGTCGGCCCAGTACGTGTTCTGCGGACCGGGGAACCAGTTGAACCGTTCGAAAATGACGCCCACAGGACCATACCGATGGTAGTACGTCGTCGCGAGCCGTCGCAGTTCCTGGGGCTTCTGATAATTCAGTCCGTGGTGGGTCGTCCCGTGCATCAGATAATGATACTCGGGGGGAATCAGAAACTCCTGGTAGGCGGGCGTCTTGAGCAGACCGAGATAACCCCGCGTTGGGTAGAACGGCCCTTTCGGGGCATTCGCCTTCAACGCCTGGATGAACTTTTCCTCCGTACTTGCACGCTCATTCGCTTCCGTTGGCGAAAGGTTCGTCCTTCGGATCTTCAAGATCGTTTCGACCTCGTCGGGTCGCAGCATGTCTCGAAGGCTCCCCTCGTCCTTCAACACTCGCAAGACCCCGAAGTAACTTCGCGTCCGTTCGAGCAGTTTCTGGTCCTCGTTACTGCGCTCGTGCGCCCCGTTGACCAACACGATGGCGCAGATGGCCAGGCCAAAACGAAGTGGTCGGGGAGACATGAAGAACGCCAGCAGTGCCGGGAGGCCGTACATCATGGCGTAAGCCCCCCATCGTCCAAAACTGCCGGCGGCACTTTGCTTGTAACCCAGCCAGGACTTGCCGAATTTTTGGAACGATTGGGCCACCCAGTCTTGGTTTGCCAGGAGCCAATACATCACCACAGCGACCAGGAGCGGCAGAACAATGTCGATGCCGTAATTGAGCAGATAATAGTCTGGCGGCGTCTTCCGCTTCCGCTTTTTCTTCTTGGCCGTTTCGCCTTCCGGGGTTTGGGCTTGTTCCCGGAATTCTTTCCCTTTCGCGTCGACCCATTCGCCAAACCGGGGGAACAGACCCAGCAGGATCTGCTCGGTCAAACCGTCGCCCGAGAACAGGTAACCGATGAGTGCACCCATCCCGATTCCGACCAGCGGCCCCATGATGATGCTCGAGGTGCTCAAAAGCAAGAAACCGCAGACGCCACCAACGACTCCACCAAAAATCACCATTAACGGACGATCCACCATGGCGAGTCGTCCTGGCAGCGGGCGTATGAGACACGCTATCGAAAGGGCAATCGGCAACTCCACGAGTCCGTAAGTAAACAAGATCGGGGCCAGGATTCCATTGAACACTCCGCCGAGCATTCCTCCCACGGACATCAGCAAATAGAACTCGGTGAGGTGTTTGGTGCTCGGTCTATCCCTGGCCATCTCGCCGTGGCACACCATCGCCGTCATGAAGAACATTAGAATGCTGAACGATATCGACCTCCAGATTGGACTCACCTGGTGGGTCATCAACAAGTACAGAAACGCACCCAGGAAGAGCGGCTGGATGACCACCATGAGCGTATGGGGTTGACCGACCCACGGGATCGGCCACTTCGAGAAGACCAGGATGAACGAGAGCAAGTACAGCGCTAGCGGCAAAACCCAGAACAACGGGATGGCCGAGACGTCGGTCGAAATGTAGGTCGTGATCCCGAGCATCAGGCTCGACGGGACGAACGCCAGGATGACCCACCGGATTCGCCGCCAGACGGTCACGTCCTCGGCCCGGATCGACCCGAGGTCTGCCGTCGCCTTTTTGCTGATGCCTGACTTCAGAGACTTCTTGCTCGTCCCCTTCTTGATTCCGGTCGTGCCCGTGGACTTCTTGGCCGTGATGCCCGTCTCGGTCGACTTTTTCTTCTTCTTTTTCTTCTTCGGGGTTCCTTCGCCCGTCGTCTTCGAGGTCGACGAAGTGGTCTTCTTCGGTGTCTCTTGCGTTTTGCCCGTTTCTTCCGGCTCGGATTGCGCCGTCGTTGCACCCTCGGCGGGCTTTTCTGTGATGCCGGTTTCTTTCGACTCCTCTTTGCCCTCGTTCGAAGGAACTTTCGCGGCTGCGTCCTTCTTATCCTTCGTCGCCTTGGCCTTGGCTTCCTTCTCCTAAGCTTCCTTCTCCTCCATTTGCTTCGCTGCTGGGGAACGGAACACGAGCCCGACGCACACAAAGTAACCGACCAGGAGCGTCACGTAACCGATGGCCCAGGTCCACGACTGGTCCTTGAGTCCGAAGTACGGCTCCACAATGAACGGATAGAAGAACAACGAGAGCATACTCCCAAGGTTACTGGCCCCGTAGAGAAAGTAGGGGTCCTCGGCGTAAGCATCCCCCGTGTACGCGAACCAACGTTGCAGCAACGGGGCACTCGTCGAAACGACGAAGAACGGCAGACCAACGACGACCGTCAACAAAAGCAGCGTCGCAAGAATGGGGTTGCCACCAGCCGGTGGGTTCCACGCCTTGATCTGGCTGTAGAACGGCACCCAACTACTGACCGTCGAATCATTCGACGTGGCCATGTTGAACAGGAGCCCGCCACCGAACAACAAGAGCAACGGGAGCAACAAAAGGATGCCGTGCGTCAAAAGCTGCGCCCGCAACTTTAACTGCGTCGTAATCGTGTGGGTATAAAAGTAACCCGCGAGCAACGCCGTCTGGAAGAACACCACGCAGGTATTCCACACCTGCGGCGTCCCCCCTAAACTCGGCAGGATCATCCGGCTGATCATCGGTTGAACCAAGAACAGCAAGAAGGCGCTGATGTACAACGTGATGGCGAAGAATAATACTTGACGTTGGCGGGGGGAGATGAGCAGTAGCCCCAACAGCACCACGTTCATGATCGGGATGGCAAATCGTAACAGGAAATCCAAGGGTCTCCCTCCACGCAGCGTTTATCTTGCAATCACCGGCCACCCTGCAGTTCGGTGTACCGGACATGTTCTTTGGAATGACGCATGAGGTTGCAGAAAACCGAATGAGCCCGTTGAGTCGGTCCCTTCGCTCCCTGCCCCCGACCGTTCCACAAAGTTCTCAGCAGGCATGTTATTGAACTACAATGCGGAAAGCAATCAGACGCTTCCAACAGATTTTCCGCCGACGAAATGCTCACGGACCGGGAGCTTTCGTCCAAGAGATTCGGCTTTGGGCATGGGCCGAAAGGGCTGAGGGGCCTTGAAGGTTGGGGATGCGTGCTGACACAAAGTTGCCGTCGACACCAACACTACGCCGGTCCGCGTTGTCCGACCGGGGGACCTGCGTCCTTGACTTGCGATTTGGCTCCTCCAACGATTTTTGTATGTCTCTACGTCTCGTTTGGCAGCAGGGTTCGCCAGAGTTTTCCCGGCAGAATTACGCCAATATTGAGAATACGTTTCTGAAATTCGAGATGTTAGAAAACTCGGCGTAGATCGTCGGCATGGGTGTTTGTTTTGTTTTTGTTTTGGAGTGCGGCAGCGAAGCTGACGCTTT
>CAYYUU010000110.1:0-11892 GCA_964474955.1 uncultured Alcaligenaceae bacterium
TTTCTTCGTCTGTCTTGGCTGGCTTGGTGAGGTATTGTGCCAGAACCGAAATCGAACGCTCGGCTTGTTTGGGGGCCTTTAAGGCGTGCTTATCGATTTTATCGAATTGTCCTGCTGTCGCAGTTGCATAGGTCACAAAGAACAAAAAGATGCAGCAGGCCAAAGAAACTTGTCCTGATTTCATGGCGAGTGTTCTCCTGGAAGGGGGTGAGACGTTTGGGATGCACCGAGTGAGCGGCGCAGCTATATCATTTTCCAGGATGAATCCGGACATCGCAACACGGATTCCGGCTCGGCAGAAAGGTGCGTGTACGGGAAACGGTAGATAAATCGAGGGTACGTTTTGTTCGCCATTGGTGGGACTGGGGAAGTTGCTTTTCACTCCGCGAAATGTGTTTTGTTTGTTTGTTCGTAGACCAGGCCTCTTGCCTGTTCGGTGTTCTTTGCAGTGGGTGTGGCTTGGAAAGTAATAGTTGCAAGAAGGCCTGTTGGGTTCGGTGGCACGTCCCCTCCCGCGTGGGGACGTGCCACCGGGTACCGAAAACCCTTGATGCGAAGTACTTCGCTTTCTTTAATTCGCTTTCGGCTTGGCGAACGTACTTTTGGCAAGAGATTTGGCCGGCCGTACTTCCGAAAATTCTGCCGTTACGAAGACTTTGCCGTCGTGGTCGACCCGGATTTTTGTAGCTTGAGGAATCCCGTCAAACTTCTTGTAGTTGCTGTAGTAGACTTCCTCGGAGTATTCGTTACCGCTTTTGGGATTGGTCCCCGACCGTTCCGTTTTCACGAGCAGGTACGTCTTGGGGTCGAAATACAGCGTGACGTCCGGGCGTCCCTTCTTACTGACCTTCACGCCCAAGGCGTCTTTGCCCATCACTTGGATGCTGCCGGCAGACGTGAATTTGAAGCCTTCTTTCTCGACCAGGATGCGTGGGACGAGTCCACCAATATAATTTCCTTCGACTTTGTCTTGGAACTCGACTTTGGTCATTTCCTTGACGCCGACCCCGGGTGCTTTGGTCCATCCTTTCTTCTTGCCGACGACTTCATGGAAGTTGATGGTTTCGTCGCCGAACTGCATGGTGATCTTCATGCGAGAGCGAAGTCCTTCGCCCTTCCACTCGCCCTGGTACTTGATGCCCTTGCCCATGCCATAGAACACGCCTTTCCCGGACGCTTCGAAAGCGTGATAGCCTTTCAACTTTTTGGCACCGCCATACGCCTTGGTGGCTTTGGCCAGAATTTCTTTCGCCGAGTTCTTCCCGCCAGCGTGAGCCTGAGGATTCGTCCCAAGCACGACCGCAAACAACGCACAAACACCGACGGATTTCAACACACGTGCGAACATCGAGTTCTCCTGAATGGGTTGTAGATTTACGACAGAAGGTACTTCGTTCAGAATGAGCAATCATTCACGGAATTTGCAAGTTCTTTCGAGGAAGTTGCTCGCCAGTCGTGGGTGATGGGATTCGTTTTGTGAACAATTTGAAGAACGCGAAATTTAGGTTCTTCCGTTTCTGAATGCCAATCGTTGGTTGTGGAACTTTTCTGCCGCTAGGAACGTGTGACCAGTTGCTCGAGGGGCGTGGTTGACGGCCCGTTGTTCTTCCCATCTCGATTCTTGATTTTCCACGAGACCGACATCCCTATCCGACTCGGTCTTCTTGAGTCCACCGAACTTCTGTAATATCAATTGGACGTGCCACCAAAACAGACTTTCAATGACATTACGCGAGTCGCGTGTACCTACGGTCACGTCACCATCCCAAAACACGCAGCACTCTCCACTTGCGATTGACACCAATTTCCCATCCGGTGAAAATCTCTCGCGATTGGGATTCGTATAACCAGAATTGCTCGCGAGCAAGCAAGGAGGCGTGTTATGGCAAGGCAACGCATCGTCGGAGTGATGTTGGTCTTGAGTGTTTTAGTCGTGTCCGCCAAGGCCGCAGACGATCCTTCCCAAAGTTCCAGTCTGGACGGAACGTGGAAGATCACGACCTTGATCGAAAATGGCGAAGTCATCTCTCCCGCGGAGGTGAAAGCCAAATTGATGAAGGGCGGAGAACTCGTCATCAAAGGACCGTTGATCAAATTCGTCAATCCACTCACGCTCGAAAAACGCACGATTGCCTTCGTCACGGGGAAAAAAGGAATGCTCCAAACGCTCGACTTGGCGGGAGCGAAAACCACTGCCGGGAAAGGCATTTATCAAGTCGATGGTGGCGTTATGTTCGTTTGCCTCAACGGTCCCGATCAGAAACCGCGTCCGACTGTGTTTACGTCGACGCCGGGGTCGCACAGCATCCTGATGATCTTGAAGAAAAAAATCGTCGCGGCCAAACCTGTACCGCCTCCTAAACCCAAGCCCGTCCCAACGATCCCGAAGAAAGTCGTCGTGGACCGAGACACACAAATGCGAGCCATGTTGCTCGGGACGTGGGGCTCGCAAACGAAGGAGCGTGTCGATTACATCACGTTCAACGCCGATGGAACAGCGAGCGTGTCGCGAACTTGGCGCGGGACGTTCCGCAAGATGTTCCACAAGGACGTTCGCAGCAGTGCAACGTGGAAAGTGAAAAACGGAGTGCTGCTCATGCGAATCACAGCCTCGACGGACTCTAAACTCCGGAATCAAGTTTACTCGATGCGCATCAATTCGCTGACTTATTATCAACTTATCGGTACGAATCAGAATGGACAGGTCGCGACCCAATGGCGTGTGAAACGATAAGGTATGGAAAAGTTGCTTTTCGCGGAGCGAAAAATTTTTCTCTTTGGGATCTTTT
This sequence comes from uncultured Alcaligenaceae bacterium, assembly GCA_964474955.1. Taxonomy (GTDB): domain Bacteria; phylum Planctomycetota; class Planctomycetia; order Gemmatales; family Gemmataceae; genus CAYRFQ01. The sequence goes on from CAYYUU010000110.1 coordinate 2,790, forward strand.
CGCGGAGCGAAAAGTAACTTTCCAAGACGGACCAAACCACACCTCTATTTATCCGATCCCAAGTTCGGGATTTGCTCCGCTCGCAAATCGGATTGCTACGGGAAACACACTCGGAAGGATAGACAAATGTCCTTCTCGGGGAACAGCATAGAAAACGGCATTGGGGAGTTGCCGGGTAAGATACCGTCCGGATTGGATGGTGGTCACTCGGTCACACGTACCGTTCCAAATGGCAACGCGGGCAGATACGTTCTGGAAACAAACATTCCAAGGATATGCGCCTAGCCCTGTGTCCTGAACTAATCCTCCATAGCCACATCGAACCGCATCTCGCAGGTTACTGCTGAAGAAGTGACTGTGTCTTGACATGAATGCCTTATCGACATCGGCGATAGGCATTCGTCGGGCCAATCGGCGATAGCCATTTGGCGTTGATGCTCGCGATAACGTTAACCGCGTGAGTGTCGTTGCCAGACGCGGTTTCTTGCGTGCGATGCGGTAGATTCGCCCTCGATCAACTCCTGGTGCTCCTGGAACGCTTCCTCCCATGATGGCGATGGATTCTACGCGAGAAGGCTGTGCTGCGGCGCAAGCAATCGCGAACCACGTTCCGGCGGACAACGCCACAATCCCGAACCGGCGCAAGCTAATGTTATGGGCGTATTCTAAACTTGGAACGATCGTTTCATAAAAGTAACGTGCCCAGGCGTTCAGATTACGAAGGCCTACGAAAGTAGAACATCCAGTTCCGGGTCTATCAAACGCGATAAAACCTCCGGGACATTGTGGCAAGGCGCTTCCAAGTAAGAATGGATCGCGTTTTGAGCTTGTAATTCCGTGGAAGTATAGGACTGGCAAACAACGGGAGTCCTGGACCGGAGTATGCTCCATGGAACTGATGACTGTTCGGGAGCTGATACGCGATGAATGATGGGAGTGGCTTTGTGATCCCTGTGCTGATTGTGAGAGAAGCAATTCTTTCCCTGATATTGTCATTCCAGCTAGCAGGGCAGTTTGCATAAAGTGTCGGCGTGATTGGTGGGCTTCGCTCGTCCTCATTTGCGTCCTTATCCAATTCGTAGGTGTGTATATATCTTGATGTTTTTGGTCTCCTTATGTCATCGGTCATTGAGGGTGGCTTTAAACAGGTATACGAGTTGCGTTTTTGACGAGAGCAGCGTAGGTCCACCCAGTTTGCGCGGACCTACGAATCAGACAAGCATATATCGCGTAGGACGAACACCCATCCGACGCGCATTGTCTTTTTAAACCACTGGTCGTTTCGGCATCCCAACGGCGTCGCGTACCAATTCCATTGTCATCTGGGCTTCGGCGCGGGCTTTCTTGGCTCCTTCGCACAGGATATCTTCGACTGTGTCTGGTGATTGCACCAACTCTTTTCGCTTCTCCCGTGCGGGGGCAAAATACGCGTCGATCTTCGCTAGCAGGAGTTTCTTGGCGTTGCCGTAGCCCGTCGCGCCGGTTCGGTATTGTTCGGCGAGTTCGGTTAGCTCGTCCTCCGTTGCGAACAATTTGTACAGCGCGAACACGTTGCAAGTCTCCGGGTCGAGCGGATCGCCCATTGCCTTGCCGTCGGTCTTGATCGACATAACGGTTTTCTTGAGGGGCTTTCCTTCGGCGAAAATGTCGATCGTGTTGCCATACGATTTACTCATCTTCTGGCCATCCGTACCGGGGACCTTGGGGACCGCATCGAGCTTCCAATCGGGAATCGGAAAGACCTCTTCGCGGCCACGCGAGGTGCAGTAGTTGAAGTTGAACTTGCCGGCGATGTCCTGAGTCATCTCCAGGTGTTGGACTTGATCCTTGCCGACTGGAACGACGTGCGATCGATAAAGGAGAATGTCGGCGGCCATGAGTGCCGGATACGTGAAGAGTCCAACGCTCGGTTCGATGCCCTTATCGACCTTGTCCTTGTAGGAGTGTGCGCGGTGGAACAAACCCATGTTCACGACGGTCGAAAAAATCCAGGCAAGCTCGGTGACTTCGGGGACGTCGGATTGTCGGAAGAAGATAGCTTTGTTGGGGTCGAGTCCGAGGGCGAGGTAATCGATGGCGACGTCATTGCTGTTTTCGCGAAGGACTTCGTCGGGTTTTCGGATGTTTTCCTTCACGTCGGGGATGTCGAGGAGGGTCGTCAAGGCGTGGTAATCGGCAATGAAGTAGAAACATTCGTTCTCTTCCTGGAGAGCGATGTGCTGCTTTATGGCCCCGAAATAATTCCCGATGTGGAGTTTTCCGGATGGCTGTACGCCGCTCAGGATTCGTTTTTTTTCGGTCATGAGTAATCCCGTATTGCAAGGTGGGTCAGAATCGTTATATTGCCGCGGTTTATCACGAGAGCCAAAGTTGGAAGATTCGCGAAAAGTAGCAGGCACACTCGGAACGGGAAATAAATGAGTGCCCGTTTTCTTGAGGGACTTTGAAAAACCGGACAGACATTTAGTTCGCGTTCCCTGTGTGCCGTGGCCTTTTGTCTTGAAGAAGCGAACGGCACACGGAGTGTGCCTGCTACTTTTGGCTCTCGTGTCACTCTACATGGACACAGTTTTGGTGACCACGGTTCTGTGTTCTTTGGTCGGTTTCGTTCCGAAAGGTCGTCGCGAAACCTCCGTGAACAGGAATGCACTCCGGAGCCAATGGACAAAGCCACCACCATACTCCTGGATGCCCTCAAACGTGCCATCAGCGAGCCGTCCGAACAACGTCTGTTCAAGAGCGGAAAACTCACGGGACTGTTCGAGGGGCGTGGTCGGCTTGTTCAAGAATGTGCCCAAAATGCGATCGACGAAGGCTATCTAGAAGTCGTTCACGAGGAATCGCACGAAGCGACCACGATTGTGTGGGTTCGCCCAACGCCGAAAGCCGCGGCCTTCGTCCACAATCAAGAATCGGCGGTCGAATCGCTCGAAGAACTTCGCGAAGTGCTCAAGCTCACTCAAGATGGGTTGCCGGTTTGGATGGAGGAGATTCAGTCCAAACTGCAATTTCTCTCGGCCGAATTGACGTCGCAAATCCAGGCCATATCCCACCGCATCAATGTCTTGAGCGAGAGAGTCGACAAGGCCATCGAACGGGCCGAGCAGAAACAGCCACAAATCCCCGAACCACTCGTCAAACTTGTGCCGTGGTCGCGAGATGCTCTGAATTATCTCGACCAAAGAATTCAGGATGGCGGGAGTGAGGCTTGCTCCTTACCGGAGTTGTTTTCGGCCCTGCGTCAAAACCATCCCAAACTCACCATACTCCAATTCCACGAGGGAATTCGGCGGCTATTTGATCGGAATTTCGTACGGTTACTTCCGCACGAAGGCCCCGATATCTTGCCCGAGCCCGAATACGCATTTCTCGACGGTATTTACACATATTACTATGTAGGGAAGGTTGGTCGGCAGGCGGCGTGATAGTTGCTTTTCGCTCCACAAAAAGGTTGCAGAATTTATCGTGATATCACAGCAAAACTCATGCTCATATTCTGTCGTCCGTCGACGATAGGCGGAAGTTTCAACGTATGATGTGAGATGTCTTGAGGAACATCGATCGCAAGGAACTTTTTTGCGAACTCTATTTGATTCGCTGGCATGCTCTCGCCCTTTGGGGCGAACCACACGAATACATAGTTCGAGTATTTATTTACGTGAGGAGGACGATACGCGAAATGGTCGATGGTTACGCAGCTCGTCTTCGGGAGATGGAGATGTAAGTTGCCGCCGAGACCTCGATTGCTTGATACGATCAGAGCATCCGAGGGAATCTGTTGCTGGAATTCTTCAGCGACGTCGGCAAAAGCTGAGTCGATAGGATTATATCCGCGATGCGCACTTCCGAGATAGAGTTGACCACATCTCGCGATCGTCAAGAACACAGCACACACCCCGAGAAAATACGCATAACGTGTCCACTGGATGGGGGAGAGTGGTAAGCGGACCAATCGGATCATTGCGTAGGCTGGTAAAAGAATGTAAAACGGTTCGAGCCATCGTTCGTGGAGCGCACTTGCGCTTGTAAGAAGTACATAGGCCAGATGAGTCAGGATTAATGCGAGGAAATAGCCCGCCATCCACCGTTCGTAGATGACATATTTCTCGGATTTGAGTTTGGCGTTTCGAAATACTCTTGGAGCACCGATCACAAGAACCGTGAGCATCGGAGCTGCCAACAGAAATACGTTCTTGAATAATTCGACAACACCTGCGGGCATGACTCCGAAGACGAGGGATTTTCCCAAGCCCGATTTGTGCGCATAAGCGGCCTGGAGTGTCTCGGAGTATTGGAGGATCCACCACAGATGCGGCGAAACGACCAGCGTTGCCACACCAACCGCCAACAACATCTTGACGTTCAAGAACTGCTTTCGGATGTCTTTAACACATAATCCAGATGCGAATAATGATACTACAAAGAACAGAAAGTTATATTTCGAAAGAAACCCAAGTCCGGTTGCGATTCCCAGTAGCAAATAATTACCCCATGATGGAACCCGCAGTACTCGTACAGCCCGGTAAAATGTCGCTGCACAAAGCGCACAAAGTAATAGCGAATGTGTGAGATAAGTCAGAGCGTGCCAACACAGAGAGGGAACCAAGAGAACCGTATACGCACCTATGATGGCATATTTGCTGTTCTGGAAGATGTTTCGGAAAGCGAGATATAGGTATATCGGAATACTACCGAGCAATACAGTTCGGAGGAAAGTCAGCGAGAATAAGTTTGATCCGAAACAAACGGCGAAGATGCGGTATGTCCACGAATAAAGGGGTGGTTGTTCGCTGTAGCCGAGTTCCAGGGACTGATTATAGAGGAGGAGATCAGCGTCGTCGTAGTGGAGGCTCGGGGAAGTGATCAGCCGCAGGATGAAGTGAACAACGAGAAACGCGGCAAGCGGGATAAAGTGCGAGAGACGCGCTTGCGGGACGAGATGCCCTGTTGTTGGTTTCAAAGAAGGTTGAACAAAGGTCGTCATCCGTGACCCCACTTTTTCCATACTTCTGTGTTGCGTCTTGAGACTCAAAAGGCTTGAAGCGAAGTTTCCCGCTTCGGCAGAGTGTTGTTCGGGAAGTGTCGCCTTTCGCTCCGCGAAAGGACGCCTTGTTTCGCGCTTCGCTCTTGTCCCTCGCTTGCGTTTAGGTTGGTGGAAAGACACCCTCGCCCCCAACTTGTCCAGTCGGAAAAAAGGTATATCAAGCCACTGCACTCAAGCCAAGACCAGTTAACACGCCGGTGTGTATCACACCATTTCGAATGTGGAAGACGTCGGGCCATCGCTCGGCCCAAGTTTTGTTGGCAGCGGGCATATACTGTCGGGCGTTGGCTTCGATGGCCGCCACCCCGGGCACGTGAGCCGCGAGTCCGGCGGAGTGAATGAGCGAGGCTCCCGGACACGTCAAATCTTGAACACACAGGAACATGCCATATTTTTGGGCCGCAGCCGCTAACAAGAGCGACTGACTCTGTCCCTTACACGCCTTCAAGGCCGCACCCGTGTAGCCCATTTCGCGAGCCAACAGTAGACTTTCCAAATCCGTCAAAGATTCGTCAATGACGACGGGCCGCACTTTCGAAGCCTCGTGCATGACATTGTCGCGGTTGGCTTTCAGGTCCCGTGCCGTTGGTTGTTCGATGTATTGAATCCTGTCGAAACCTTCGGGCGCTCGTTCCTTCACTTTTTGGAGGAGTTCCAGAAGGTACGCGACGTTCGGACAACGTTCGTTGAAATCCAAGGAATAATACCACGACGCGACATTCCGTTCGGCCTGAGTTTGTGCCGAGACGTAGTCAATTTGGATGATTCGCTCCACATCCCAATCGAGGTCGTCGCCGTTGAGCTTGATCTTCAAATGAGTTAACTGGTCGGCGAGAATCCACTCCGAGAGCGTCTCGGGGAGTCCATCGTTAATACGCGAATCTATGTCGGATTCTTCGAGTGGATCGAGTGCACCGACCAGGTGGTATAATGGCATTCGGTCCTGAGGTTCTTGGCCAAGGTAGCTTTCCAAAAACTCCCCACGAAACTCTTCGCCGAGATAATGTCCGAGGTCGTGGCTCATGAATTCCTGCGTGTATGTGTAATAGGAGTTCAATCCATGAATTTTGCCAAAGGCGTCATGGAGAGCCGCATCAATCGGACTGACGGCCACGAGGGCAGATAGAAAAGGTATCGGCTCTGCGAAGGATAGGTCTTTCGTTAAATTCTGGGTGAGTTTTCGATATTCGGGCTCCAGAATGTGGTTCAGATCGATGGGATGACCAATTTCGGTACATTGCGAGGTTAGTTCGCAACTCTGCTCCAGAATCGTCTTCATCGCCCTGAGTGTTTGGTCATATCGAAGTGTTTTCGATGGAAATGCCCAGACATTCCCCATCGGCATTGAACCAAAGCCACGGGCTCGTTTGCCGTCTCGGGTCTCGACCTCGCATTCGACGTTGGCGATGGTAGCGCGGTCAAGTGCGACTCCGCCAAATTTGATCGGAGTCCGGTATTCATAGTCTTCGTAATGATATGTGACTGACTTGATGGTGATGTCTGTAGCTTTCATGGGCATGACCAAATCGATGAGAGTGAATTGAAATTGAAGGAGAGAATACGCCCAAGCGAGTTCCGATTTGGGAGCAGGCACCCTGCAACAAATGCAAAACAAATACAAAACTGAGGAAGGCGTCGTCAAACCGACGCACTCCAAAACCAAAGCAAAAAACAACGGCACACGGAGTGTGCCTACTACTTTATTCCGGCGGGGTGTCACGCGATACATCATACTGGCGGAACGCCAGACACATTAATGGGATCATGCAGAAGGCGAATCCAGTTATTACCAAATACACCACGCCCCCAGTCGCGATCCATGATTTCCAGGTAAGGTAGTAGGTCAACAAGCCAACCAACGTGACGACGGTGAACAAAATGATCAAAACGAAGAATGTCCCGAGCCAAATCAGGGTGTGGCGAACCATCGTTTGAATGTCGCCCGGACCTGACGCAACCTGACGTGTCGGTATCCATAGAAAAAATAGGTTGTGCATGGCGAAGACCAGGAAATTCAGCGACAAGAAGAACGGAAACGCAAGGACCCACCAGGGTGTGAAATAGCCCTCGACGAATTGCACGCTTCCCATGAAAAGCATCTGAATGAAGGCGAGCAAGAGCACCGGAGCGAGAATCTGGCCCGAGACGATCGTTACGGTCGGGAGTGGCAAGCCCTTGAGCACTTCCATCCGGTCGATGTCACAGCGAAAGTCGAACGTCATGGTCGTGGGTGCGATCAACCCCGTCATGAAGAAGAACATGAACCCGAGGATAAAACCAAGACCAAGCGTTTCGTCTGCGTTCTCGGGCCTCATGAACAACGGCACGGCCATCGCTACACCAATCGACCCGACCGAGATGAGCCACAACGGACTTCGGACGCCAATGAGCATCTGTCGCCAAACGAGTGGACCCAATCCCCAGAGCCGCGGAAAGCTGGGCAATGAGTAGAGCGGTTTACCTTTTCGTTGCAAGCTCGCTCCGGTGAATGCCCCGCCGCGAAGTTTTTGTTGTTGGGCAAATCGCTTCTCGCTCGCCGACGCTGCTGCTTCGAGGTAGTACTTGTCGAGGCCGAAAATCGCAAACAATAGGACTACGTTGAACGGCAAGAACAACGCGGCCCACTTCAACATGTCCAAATAGGATTCCGAAACGGCCGCGTTCACGACCCAGCGGAAGGGAGTCAAAAAGACACGCAAGGCCGGGTTCGTAACGAGTTCCTCAAGGACCTGGCGCGGGTCGCGTTCGAAAATCGTCGATCCCTGACGAAGGAGGAGAACCCCGACGACCAAGCCAAGGAGGACGAACGCGAAGATTTTTTGTTTTCGGAATCGGCCGGCTCCAATCGCGCTTGCGGCCAGGGCCAACGTCATCAGGAGCAATTGGAAGAATTGAAAAAACAGGACGGCCGCAACGAGGGCTTGCAGATATCCCGCAGTCTGTGGGCGCACGACGAGCGCCAAAATGAGCGCATATGCCGAACTCGCACAGAGTTGGGTGATGACCTTGTACAAGAGTAACTGGCGTCGCGAGAGCGGAGCGGTGAAGAGTAAATTGACCTCTGCCGCAGAGAAAGACAATATCCGCTCTTTGACAGACAGCCCGACGTTGAGTAGACAAAGCCCAAAAAGGAACAGCGGCCCGTACAGCCGAGTTAGCTCCAGGTCGCGGGGAGCTTTACCCCACTGGGCGACGATGGCCGTGAACCAACCACCTGCCAGCAAGAGAGCGCCGACCGCAACCGCGATTCCTTTCGGGGTGCTGACGGACCGTTTGATGTAGCGGCCCCAGCCTTGTAAACGCAACCAGAGTAAAAACCAAAGAGATCGATCCATGGGGCTCACCCTCCACCAATTGGGGGAGGCGGAGTTGTGGCGGATGGCGGAACCTCGGAAGAAGGCGGAGTTGGGGGAGAATCAGGCGGTTGGTCTTCGAGTGCGGTCTCGGGAGTGGCTTCGGTCAGGCGGAAGAATAATTGTTCGAGCGTTTCTTGCGTATTGCTCTCGCGGAGTTCCTGACGAAGGTCGGCGAGTCGAGCATGAAGTTCTTGCTTGCCTCGATTGATGATCAGAACGTGCGAACACATGCCTTCGACGATCGAAAGCAGATGCGAGCTGATGATGATGGCCGTGCCTTCGTTGCTTCTTTCGCGGATAGATTCGTTCATCGTCCGAATCCCGCGTGGATCCAATCCGGTCAGAGGTTCGTCGAGCAATAACGCTTTGGGTTGGTGCAGATACGCAATCGAAATGGCGACTTTCTGCCGCATCCCGCGGGACAACTCCGACGTTATGGAATCCCGCTTTTGGGTCAATTCGAATTGTTCGAGGAGCTGTTCCGCGCGAGATTTCCAATTCGTCAGTCTGTGGACTTCTGCCATGAAGCTCAGGTGTTCCCAAATCGTCAACTGGTCGAACAGTTTGGGATCGTCGGGGACGTAGGCCACAGCTCTTTTGGCTTCGACGGGTTTTTCCACGACGTCGTGGCCGTTGATCAGAAGCCGAGCTTGGGGGGGCGTGAGGATGCCCGCCTGGGTCCGAAGGGTCGTTGTTTTTCCGG
>CAYYUU010000111.1:0-3681 GCA_964474955.1 uncultured Alcaligenaceae bacterium
CGGGCACTACGCCGGATTGATCCATCTGGGCCGCGAAGCGATGGGAACGAAAAAAGTTCCCGTCTTCGCCATGCCTCGAATGTCGCGGTATCTCCGAAAAAATGGGCCGTGGTCGCTTCTGGTCGAGCTGAAGAACATCGAGCTGCAACCGCTCGCTCATGGCAAATCGGTCGCATTGACGAAGACGATCAAGGTCACGCCGCTTTTGGTTCCACATCGCGGGGAATTTTCCGAGACCGTCGCGTTCCACATCGAAGGGCCAAACCGGTCGGTCTTGTACTTGCCTGACATCGATCGATGGGAACAATGGAACGTCAAGATCGAGAAATACTTGCGGAAGGTCGATCGTGCCTACCTCGACGGGACGTTCTACTCCCGCGAGGAATTGCCAGGGCGTGACTTTTCCAAGATTCCACATCCGCTGATCACCGAGAGCATCCAACGCTTCGCTCCTCTTCCCGTCGCGGAACGCGACAAGGTCCATTTTCTACATCTCAACCACACCAATCCTGCCCTCCATCCGAACAGCAAGGCACGCCGCGTCGTTCGACAAGCGTGTCATTATGTCGACAAGCAAGGCGATCGGTATCTTCTGTGATCGGCAGTTAGGGATTTTGTTTGACAGAAATCAGGGTGAAAATATTAAAAAAATTTCGCTCCTTGACGAATTTGGCCTATGCTTGGAATGAGCACAAACATGCTCGGAGAATATATCCCGCCGAAGATCTCCCCAAGACTCGCGAATCGGCCCCTCACCCACCCCGAAAACCGAATGTGGCAGACAAATGCCGCTGATGGCATCCGATCCCATTGCAGGCACCGCCGATGATCACGACGCAGAAAAAAACAGTCGGTGACGAACCGCTTCCTGGCTACCGCCTCGTGTCCCTTTTGGGCCAAGGGGGGTTCGGTGAAGTTTGGAAATGTCAAGTTCCTGGCGGCATGTACAAGGCCATCAAGTTTGTACCCTTGGAAACCGCAGGCGAGGGTGTGCGCGTTCCGGGAGCCGCCAAGCAAGAACTTCGCGCCTTCGAACACATCAAAAACCTTCGCCACCCGTTTTTGCTTTCCCTCGAACGGGTCGAAGTGACCATCGACGAAGTCATTGTAGTTTCCGAACTGGCCGACCGAAGTCTCGCCGATCGGTTGGAAGAATGTCAACAAATCGGCCAACGCGGAATCCCACGACAAGAACTCTTGGGCTACCTCATCGAAGCGGCAGAGGCCCTTGACGTTTTGAATTTCCAGTACGGCTTGCAACATCTCGACGTCAAACCCAACAACTTGTTGCTCCTGGGTGACCACACGAAAGTCGCCGACTTTGGTTTGGTGACCAAGTACAACGCCCTTTCGTCGGAGGCCATTTATAACCTTCCCGGCCTCACTCCGTTATACAGTCCACCCGAACTTCTCCGCGGGTCCATCAGCTCGCACAGCGACCAGTATTCTCTCGCGATCGTCTATCAAGAATTGTTGACGGGCGTTCTACCATTTCGGGGCAAAAACCGACAAGCCCTCACGGTCCTGCACCTTGGTGCCGAGCCGGACCTGTCGTCGCTTCCGGCGAAAGACCAACTCATCGTCCGCAAGGCTCTCTCGAAAGCCCCGCTGGACCGATATCCCTCGTGCACCGAGTTCGTGAACGCCCTTTTGGGATACAACGACGAGTCCCTCAAAAGGACACGGTCGTTGGCCCGCTCAACGATCATTCGTCGTTTCACCCATGAGCAACCAGAAACATGCGCGGAAATCACCTCGGGGACAAGCAACCTCGAAGAAGTAAACCACGGAGGAGAAGAACCAAAAGAAAAGTTGTCTCCGGTCGTCAACCCGATCGTGCATGACACCGACCCACATTTTCAAGGACGAGAAACCCTGCTCTGCGGGGTCACGGAGTTTTTCACGCGGGCCAACTTGAAGCCGCTGGACCAATTGAGCACGGACTGTTTGGGGGAAGTTTGGAAAGTCCAAACGGCCGAGGGCGAACTTTGGCACGCTCGGTGGCTCGACAGCCAGCTCATCGAGGCCAGTGAGGAAGACGCCATCGGCCTTTTGAATTTTCTCGAGACGCTCTACCATCCTTCGCTGCCACAATGGGAATTGGTGCGGATCCAGACCGGCCAATGGATGCTCGCGACTGAAATCAATCAGGGGACCTTGTGGGACCGTATGCGAAAGCACATCGCCAACGGCAAACAAGGCATTCCTAGGGAAGAATTGTTGGACTACATGTTGCAACTCAGCACGTTCCTCGACGCCTTCGCGGCCCGGGAGATTCATCACTTCTGTTTGAATCCGAAAAACATCTTGCTGAGTTCGGACCACATTGTCTTGCTCGACTTTGGACTGATCCATCATCTTTGGAAAGGCAAAGGACGCTCGGCCCAGGCGATCAACCCGCATTACTCGCCGCCGGAAATGCGAGACGGGCGGTTCCACGCCGCGAGTGACCAATACACCCTCGCGATGATGTTCGTCGAGTTGTTGACGGGCAGCCACCCGCCGGGGTTGTCGAAACGAGCAGCCCGCGGGGTCGATTGCGACCGGAACCTTGCGTTGGTGGCCTCCGCCGACGAAACAGTGCTCCGACGGGCGTTGCACAAGAATCCGGAAAAACGGTTCTCGACGTGCAGTGATTTCGTCCACGCCCTGGCGCGAGATGGACGGTTGCGAAAGCGTTCTCGCAGTTCCGGTTTCCCGGAGGTCGTGCGAATTGCCGACCTCGATTCCGGCAGGCCGCCCTCGTCCGTCCGGCCGGTGGCGAAGGACGGAGAAAACCTCGGCAAACCTCCCGAGATGGACCCCCAACAATTCATCACGCAATTGTTGGTCCAAGAGGTTGGTCCGTTTCTCGTTCGGAAATCAGGTGCCATCCAGTATCTGGAGTATTCCGAGACGCGGCTCGATTGTTGCATGCCCGTGCGGGCGATCGGGAATGTGTTCGACTTGAAGCTCAAGTCGTTTGCCGACGAACACAACGCCACGTTCCGCCGCCAGCAAGGAAAGTACGTGATGACGTTGCTGTCTCCGGGAACTTTCTGGCAACAATTGCTGGGAACAACTCCCCGCATCGAGTTCCGGGTCGAGTATCATCCTCCGACTGAGGCCAAGGTCAACTTGTCGCAAGCCCGCGTCCAAATCGAAGTCTTGGGCCGACCGAAGAACTCCGTGGCCGAAGAACTCAAATCGATCTGTTTGCGAATGCTCAATCGATTTCGGGCCCACGTGCAAGATGCCCCCGACCACCGCAAACAAATCCGGTTGCCGTTGCATCAGCAAGTTCTGATTTATCCCATCACGTCCAACACGGAATGGGGGACTCGGATCGTCGGCGAAACGAAAGACGTCTCGATCGGAGGGGTCGGAATCCGGTTGCACGAACCCATCGAGAGCAAATATGTCTACCTCGTATTTCCGCAATCGCAATCGCTGGCCGAACTTGCCGTCCTCGGAAAGATCGTTCGAATCCGAAAGACAAGCGACCACTACGAAGTCGGCGTCTTGGTGAATCCGCCAAAGCAGAAAACGCCGGAGCCCCCGAAGACGTAACGCAATAGTGCAAAGTTCGGCCCAACGGCGGACGGATCAATACGTGTCGTATTTGAAGAGTGTCGGCGGTTAGGGAGGGGAAAGCGCAGCGACAAAAAAAAAAAACAAAAAAAAAAAAAAAAAAAAAAAAGG
>CAYYUU010000111.1:3691-11858 GCA_964474955.1 uncultured Alcaligenaceae bacterium
CCCTCCCCCACCCCCCCCCCCGACACTCCAAACCAAAACCACAAATACGACACGTATTGAAACGAGGGACCCAACTCAATTTCCTCTTGACCCAATTTCTTTGGGTTGTCATAACCTGTCCGGCCACGAGACTATCACCTCAACGATTTCACATCTCCATCCAAAAAGTTCGACATCAACTCGATTCCAAGGGGACTCCGTATGCTGCCCAGACGAATTTCGTTTCGATGGTTCACGGCGCTGGCGTTGCTGCTTGCGACGACCACAATTGCTCAAGCCGATGTCTTCTATACCATTCGAATTCCGACAACTCCTTCGCTCCCAATTACGCGACAACTTACTTGCCGCGTGATTTTGGGGTTATTCGAAGCAGGGACAGCACCAGAAACTTATGATGCCTGGCGTTCCGTGCTGGAAGATGGATTTACGGAAAAGACAAGACCGATCATCTTTCGGCAGTTCCTATGTGGCGCGTTGCTCCACGACGTTCCCCTGCGGTTCATGCATTGCGGAGGGACAAGCTTGAACGAGAGTGTTCAGCTCAACGGCAAGGACACAGAAACGCACGTCACCACTCCTTCAGACAACGTCGACCCAACCAACGTCATCTTCGCCGTTCTGAGCATTGTGGGGATCGATCGCACGTGGTTCCCCGAACGCCATGTCGAGGACCAACACATCTTGACAACGGGCATGACCACTGGCCCAATTACCAATCCTTATTCCACGACGGAAAAGGTATATCGTTCCGGAAAGATCGAAATGGAGCATCGTCACGATGGAAAGATCAAGGTCGAAACCATATATCCTTCCGGTAAAGTCGTTGTGAATCGCGATTGGACTCCCGTAGCGACTCAATCAAATGAAGTCGATGCTGCCAACGTGATTCGCGCCGTCCTTGGGATTGTGGGCATTGGTGTGTGGGATGTGGATTCAGATGAACACATCGACCAGATGCTATTCCACTCCCACCGCGGAGTGATTATTTCGAATTATGTGCGAGGAGGAATTTTCGGCGCAGAACAACCATCACATTTGACGTATGATCGAATCCACGGCGGAATTGGGCCATAAGTTATGTGTTAGACTCTTTGTTTTCGTAGGACAGGTTTGCAACCTGTCCAAAAAGAAAAAGGACAGGTTACAAACCTGTCCTACGTAGCAAGCATCACTCACTTTTTCTCTTTCTTCTTCTGTTTCGGCTGGACCTCAACGAGTCGGAAACTCATGGTTCCATAATTCTCAAAAAGGCTATCGTTGCCAGCTCGATCAGCACCCAAACACACGCGAGCACCATCGATTTCGAAGGCTCCCGTACTCGCGTCGATTGGATGCCAGTATCCATCAATCACGACTTGGTTCCACGCGTGACCACCAAACTTCTTATAGAGATCGCCCATGTAGGCAAACCCTCCGACTTCGCGCGACGGAATCCCGGCGGCTCTCGCCAGAGTCGTGAATAACGAAGCATAGGCCGTACAATCACCACACGGATTATCGAGTAAACTTAACACCAATGTGCCCTTACCCTCATAGCTGGGGCGGATGAATTTCTTGACGAATTTGACCAGTCGCTGGACCTTCTCGCGATCCGTCTTGGCGTCCCCGATGGCCTTCGCTGCGAGCTTCTTGATCCGAGGATTTTGGGCCGGGTACGTGAGTGTAGCGCGGAGATTCTCTTTCAGTTCTTTCGGCGTGGCTTTCGTTTTCTTGCCATACTTTTTCCCGATCATACAGATGACGGTTCCCTCGGTCGTGGGGATGACTGTTTGCCACGGACCGTTCGGAATGGCACTCGGTTTCTTCGCCTTGATTTCCACGATCATGCAATGGACCTTGTGCGGGTGCATTTTCAAACCGCGATCGATCTTGACCAAGCTGTCTTCGAAGAAGTCCGTCGGTGCGTCGAGATTCTTGGCGGTCTTTGCCGATTCCCTCCGAAGTTCAAAACCTCCAAGTTTCGAAAGCAACAATTTGCCCTCCGCGTCTACGAAGTCAATGAGGCGAGACTTCTCATCGAGTTGCTTCGAGTGGAACTCACGAACGGTCGTCATGATCCCTTTATACTTGATCTTTTTGGTGCCAATCAGCTCACGAACCTTCGTCTTGACCTCCAGGTTACTCATGGAAAAACTACGATAATAGATTTTCTCACGGACCTTGGGCTTGGACTTCTCCCAAACGTCCGTTGTGATCGCGTCCGCGAGTGTGTAATCGATGTCCCCGATCTTCTTTTTGTTGGTGTTCTTTCCCGCAACGGTCGTGACCTGGAATGTTTCGCCGTCGCGAAAGAGTCGAACTTCCACCTTGTTTTTTACCTTTTCTCGTTTCTCTTCGATGACTTCGGTGGCCTCTTGGAGTGGGTACGGTGCCTCGCCACTGAAAATGCTTTCGGTGGTAATGTGGAGTTCCCGCGTGGCTTCACCAGACTTCGAAAGTAATAACATCACGGAGCCTTCGACATACGCGGGCTTCCCTTTATAGGTCCCCTTCTCCAGCTTCGTCATAACATATCCGAAGCGTTTGTTTTTCATATAAACTGCATACCAGATCGTTTTGCAGTTGTCCTTGATATGGTCCTCGGTGATGTTCAGACGAACCGGCTTGGGAGCTTCTTGGGCCGACGCCAATCCACAAGAACATACCAGTCCAAATACTACAAAACGGGTAACCCAACGCATGGCAGCAGACTCCTGAAGGTGTGAAAAAAGATATATATATATGTACTTCGTTCGAGAGGTTGGGGGGTGATTTCGGGACGTTCTCTAATCTTTGCGGCACGTCATGAATCGAGTCCATCCGAGCGGCCCGTGCCATTCCGCCGCAATGACTCTTCCTTTGTTCCGCACGGCGAACCGTTCGATCTCGGCGTGCATGTCTCGCTCTCGGGGTTCCGTGCTGTCGTAAGAACCAAGGACTTTCTCGACCTCGCTGTTTTCGTCGCCCTTGAGCAAAACCAAACGACGTTCGGCCCGTTCGACTTGTTCCGGTTTACTAGGGGTCGAATCCTTCGGAGCCTCGCTCATATAAATGTATTCTCCAAAAGTGGGTTGAGAGTTTTCGAAAGGCGAAAGGTGAGATTGCGATTGGTTTTGAAACCATGGAGCGGTGACACATTTTAGCTGTGGCCGTGAGGCTGTTGTGGGTGAGCGTTCTCACCATCCCGCGGGTTCACACCCACGGCTACAATATGTCCCCCACTCCGTGGCTCAAAACCAATCGCAATCTTAACCCTCAACTCTTTCACCTTTCGCCTTTCCCTCAACTCTCCCTCGGCCTACACAACCGAACAACAAATTGTTCCAAAAGTATCTGTGGGGGCAAAGGACTCTCGCCGCGTAAGTTCAGATTGAGTTCCAACAACGAGTCATACAACTGGCTCGCTCGTTTTGGCCCTAGATGTTTCAATTGCTGTTGGGCTCCGGACACGTCCCGCACGCCTGCATCCTTGAGAGCGGCCACGAGCGGACGACCTTGAATCGCCTGTCGTCCCGCCTGGGCAAGTTTTCGTAACTGGAAGGCCAACGCGCCAACGATCCGAATGGGGTCTTCGTTTTGTTCACACATCCGTTGGATAATTCCCAACGCGACCCGAGACCGACCCTCACCGATGGCCTGGAAAATCTTCCAAATGTTCTCCGATTGGCTCCGCCCCACTAACTTATCTACGTCGTCTTCGTTGATTCGGGTTCGCGATCCGACGTAGATTGCGAGTTTTTCCAACTCTTGATCCAACATGCCCAGTTCGGCGCCCACCAACTCGACCAGAAGCTTTGCGGCCCCAACAGTGAGTTGTTTTTCGTGTTCCTCCCTGGCTCGATCAACACACCAGGGAGCCAGTGACTTCGCCGCGGGAGCTTTGCAAACGATGGTGCAGCTCGGATCGACTTTCTTTGCAAGATTCGTCGTCGACGCCCAAGTCCTTACTTCCAAGACGAGCGTCGCGGCTTCGGGTAACTGGCCGACGGCCTTCTCAAGATACTTCCTATAGTTCGAGACGAACGGGTCGGCATCTCGAACAATCACCAAACGCTGCGATCCGAAGAACGGTATCGTGTGAAGGTCATCCATCACCGTGGCGTAATCGACCTTGTCGCCAGCATGTTCGGACAGACCAAAATCGTCGTCGTCTTCCAGCACCAATTGACGAATCTTCTGCAAGACCAACCGCTTGAGAAATGGGTCGTCGCCGGAAACAACATACAGCGGTGAGAGCTTTGTCTTTCCCGCCTTGTTAAGAAACGCCAGGCTATCCATACCGCACTCGCATGTGTGTTATGTCCGGAACCATCCGGGAATATCCATCCCTCTACCATACTCGTTCGGCAGTTGCTTGTTAAGGTCCCAAATGGCCTCGTATGTCTCTGCAATTTGGAGTTTGGTTTTCGACAAGCCTGAAGCGCGAGCGAAGGATGTTTTGGTCTTGGCGTTATTACCAGTCTGAAGCGCGAGCGAAGGAGCTTTGTTTGGCCTTCGCGTTTCTCGCAAGCCTGAAGCGCGAGCGAAGGCCCAAGAAAGATCCTTCGCTCGCGCTTCAGGCTGGTAAAGAGATATTCATGTCCTTCGCTCGCGCTTTAGGCTTGTATCGAATATTTCCGAAGATGGACGCACCCCAAATGGCCTTGTATGTCTTTGCGAGGCCGGTATAGTCACGCCCCCACAACTTTTTGAATTACCCAGGCGCGACCCAAAGCCGGGAACCTTACAGTTTTCCCAACAGGCAGAATGGTGTTTTCGCCCGACATTGCCGGACACAGAGCAATATTATTTGGGAGAGTCATACAATGAGCCGGTCTCGATTTTGGTCCTGTCTGTTGGCGATGATTGTTTGGCCAGCCGCGACCTTGGCCCAGCCCACCGGGCCGCTCCAGGTCCCGCCACCTCCGAACTCCAAGGGGGCGGATACTCCCAAGTCCGGGCAAGATGTGTATCTGCCGCCGCCTTCGGCGATGCCGGAAGTCCGAAATGCCGCCAAAATTTCCGCCATCTACGTCGGCGGCAATCAGCCGCCGCAAGAAGGCCAAAACTCAACGTCTCAGATTCCCAATCCCGAACCAACGCAACCACAGAAATCGTCCGTTTCCAAGAAAACGGCAAGCATCTCTCGGGGTCCGCAAACGACTTCCGTGCGAGTCGAGTGGGTTGGGCCGAAAATGATTCGGGTCGGGAAAACGACCCCCTACGAAATCGTCGTAAAAAATCTGACTTCCTCTCCAGTCTATAACGTCTCGGTGGAACACTTGGCCCCGGCGGGCGTGCAGTTCTTCGCCACCAAACTCCGCCCAGTACGTGCGAACGGAAAGTTCACCTGGAATGTCGGAACTCTTGGGGCCAACCAAGAATATCGAATCCCGGCGAAAATGCTCGTCTCTCGACACCTCCAAAAGGCCTACTCGTTTCGGACGAGCGTGACGTGTACGACCGTAAGCGAGATGCGGGTGAAAGTGTATCGTCCGGAACTCAAGTTGGCCGTCACTTCCCCCGAAACGGCGACCGTTGGTCTTCCCGTTCCAGTGAAAATCGCCGTCGCCAACGTCGGCGACGGACCAACCGACGCCGTCCAGTTTGTGGCCAACCTTCCGCAAGGGTTCGAGCACGTTCGCGGCCCACGAGTCACCATCAACTTGGGACCAATGCAAGCCAACGAAAAGCGAACGATGCAGCTCGTTTGCACTCCTCGCAAGGCCGGGAAATACACCATCGATGCACAGATTCGCGCCGGAGAGGATTTACGCTCGAAGGCAGCCACGACGACGAAAGTCGTCTCTCCCAATCTCCAATTCGTCGCGTCCGGACCAACGAAACAATACATCCAGCGAAAGGCAACCTATACCTTCCGAGTTACTCATCCGGGCGGAACACCGGCGAGCGGTGTGGTAGTGCAAAGTGAACTCCCGAAGGGCTTACAATTCGTTCGGGCAACGGACGGCGGACGTTACCAAAGTAATCGGCGAACCGTCTTTTGGTACATCGGAGATATGACCCCCGGACAGACGCGAGAGGTCAAGCTCGAAGCCATGCCCAGCGAAACAGGAACGTTGACGCAACAAGCCGTGGTCCAGACAGCCGACGGGTTGTCGACGAAAGCGAAAGCCACGACCGAAATCGTTGGGATCTCTGCGTTGTTGGTCGAGTTGACCGACGTGGGGGATCCTGTCGAAGTGTCGAAAGAAACCGTGTACGAAATACGCGTGACGAACACGGGTTCGAAGACAGAAACTAATCTCACATTGGTCTGCACGATTCCCGAAGGCATGGAATTCCGTTCGGCAGACTGCGCGGCGGACGTGAAGTACGAACACAAAGGCAACCAGATTATCTTTGCCCCGGTCCCGCGTGTCGCACCGCGGGCCGACGTCCTATACCGAGTCCGCGTCCTCGGACGCACACCCGGCGGAAAAGTCTTTCGGGCACAGATACACGCCACCGGCCTCTCGCGACCAGTGGTCGATGAAGAAAGCACAACCGTATTCGCCGAAGACCTGGTGCCCTGACCAATTTGCGATTCGAACAAAACACCAACACGACTTCGTTTCAGACAAAAAACGGGCGTAGGAATGACAACTGTTAGTCACTCCCACGCCCGTCCTCTTTCCATGTCTGGAATACTGCGGCACATAACCATCCACTCATCTTAGGGATAGTATTGAGCCCGGGTGTTGTTATGTTCGCTCATTTCGGAGACCACGTTCGTCGAATCCGCCCAACCAGCGATCAACACTCCCCGGAGTGCCTCACGACTGGTGAAGTAGACCCACGTTCGATCACCTGGTTGGTTCTTGCGATTCAAGGGCTTCAGATACCGAGTCTGGGTACCCACGACTTTGTAACCCTTCATGACGAAAGCCGTCACGCGGCAGCCCTTGCTCTTGACCAAACCTTTATTCGCGAAGCAAATCGCAAACTTATGGTTACTTACTTTCTTCATAGCCATGACGAACAGATCGGGCCGGAAAACCGTGAGCTTCGGTTTGAGCTTCAGTTTCGGATTGATCTGCTGAATTTTTTTGACCTGGATCGGCTTCAATCGCGGCGGACTTGGCCGTCGTTGCGGTTGCGCATGAACGTCAACCGTGAATGCTAGAGCAAGAGTACACGCCAAGGCACATGTCATCAAGGTACGCACGGATCAACTCCCTATACAGAGTACATCTATGTGGAAACAATCAATGGAGATTGTGTGAGAAAAGGGAAGGTCTTGGGAATCACGGCCGCTCGGGGCCGATCCCAAGTCCCCAAGAAGAGTGAAGCCCACGAACAAGTTACGGGCGGGAGACTGCCACCGAGTTATGTTGACATGAAACAATAACAGAGGCACTGGGCAACCGTAATGAGTCTACGTGTTTCCCGAGTCAAGTTTCCCGATGCCGTTGCTCGGGGGCTTCCGGTCACCAAACGCAGGACACTTGGTGGCTTGCGCCACGGACGCGAAGAAATGTGGAGATGTGGGTTCTTTTTGGCATTTGCCTGGTTTCGTTTTGGAGTCAGGCGGCTCGACGACGCTTTGGTTGTTTTTGTTCTTGTTTTGGAGTGCGGCAGCACGCTGCCGCTTTGGTATTTTTGTGTTGTTGGTTTTGAAACACCTTACAGATTGAGCAGGATGGTCGGGAGTGGCAACATGACCGAAGGGGTGAACACGTCTGTGCCGGAACCGAAGTTTGCGAAGATGCTTGCCAAAGCGCCCGAGTCGAGAACAAACGTATCGTCACCGGCGCCGAAGTTCGCGAACAAACGAGCCAGCGGAGCCATGCCGTCGAACGTCAAGGCGTCCACATCGGAACCCCCGAAGTACGTGAAGGAGCGCCCAAAGACCGACCCGGTGAAGTTCAGGGTGTTTGGCCCATTCCCCAGATTCGTGAACAGCGAGCCAGCAATGGAACCAGCGAACGTGCTCAGGTCGTCAACATCATAGCCGCCTTGGACTGTCAAACCACCTCCGATCGAGCTACCCGCATCGAATTCGAGACTGTTGGTCACAAAGCCAAAACCGAGGTCGACATAGGCCGAACTGCCGACAATGGCAGTGTTCAAGCCGACGGCGTCATCGCCGGAACCGCCCTGATACGTGAGACGTTGCCCCACCGAAGAACTGTCGAGCGTAAAGCTTTGGGGAGAGATGGCGTTGCCGAGTTGGGCCGAAACGCTCCCACCGATGGTCGAGCCGGTG
>CAYYUU010000112.1:0-11841 GCA_964474955.1 uncultured Alcaligenaceae bacterium
GAAAAGCAACTTTCCAAAATCCAACGTCGGCATCCATCAAGAATTCGTCAGAAGCTCACCAACTCTCCGAAGGAGAATCCCACCTTGACTTTGGTTGTGCAAAAATTTGGCGGCACGAGCGTTGCCGACGCGGACAAGATCACGGCAGCAGCTCGACGAGCCACGCGGGCGTTGCAAGCCGGAAAACGTGTCGTCGTGGTCGTCAGCGCCCGAGGCAAGACGACCGACGAACTCGTCGAATTGGCCCAGCAAATCACCGAGAATCCTCCGGCTCGCGAGATGGACATGCTGTTGGCGACGGGGGAACAGATCTCGATCGCGTTGATGGCCATGGCGATTCAAGAGATGGGCCACCCGGCCATCAGCTTCACGGGTGCTCAGGTCGGCATCGTCACCGACAGCACGCACACCAAAGCCCGCATCAAAAACATTAACACGACCAGGATGCGTCAGGCCCTCAATGCCGGGAAGATCGTCATCGTCGCGGGGTTCCAGGGGATTGATGGCGAAGGCAACATCACGACTCTTGGTCGTGGGGGTTCGGACACGACGGCGGTGGCGTTGGCGGCCGTGCTCAAACACGACTCGTCTGGATCGGAAGACGTCAACTGCGAAATTTATACCGACGTCGATGGCATCTATACGACCGATCCGCGGGTCGTGCCCGAAGCTCGAAAGATGGACTACATCAGCTACGACGAGATGTTGGAACTCGCCAGCGTCGGTGCTGGCGTGATGCACTCGCGGAGCATCGAGTTCGCGAAAAAATTCGACGTCCCGTTGCGCGTCCGCCAGTCCGGCTTGACGGACACCGACGGGACGTGGATCGTCCCCGAAGCCGAATGGATGCGTGAAGTCATTGTCTGCGGTGCGGCCCTCGTGAAGGACGAAGCGCGGATCAACCTGGCGGACGTCCCGGACCAGCCGGGGATCAGCCATCGTATCTTTTCGGCCCTCGCCGAACGCCACATCGTCGTCGACATGATCGCCCAAAACGTCGGCCAAGAGGGGAAGGCCTCCATCGGCTTCACGGTGTTGCAGAAGGAACTGCAAGCGACGCTCGCGGTCTTGCAGCCACTCGCTTCGGAGCTTGGGGCGTCTGTGGAGTCGGAGGAAAACGTCAGCAAGGTGTCGATCATTGGGACCGGGATGCGGACCCATACGGGTGTCGCGGAAAAGATGTTCGAAGCCCTGACGGCGGCGTCGGTGAACATGAAGATGATCACGACGAGCGACATCAAAATCTCTGTGTTGGTGGATCGGACCGATGGCATCAAGGCACTTCGGGCGGTTCACGAGGCGTTCGAACTGCACAAGGAAAGGCCCGGTGCGGGCTTGCCGATCACGACTCCGCCGCAATCGCATTCCGAAAGTGAGCACAAGCCACGCAGCATCGTCGCCGATTTCCAGCGACTTTCTCAACAACTCGCGAGCATGGAAGAAATCGTCGTCAGTGACGTTCTGTTGGACACCAAACAAGGCCGCATTACGATTGCCGATTTGCCGGACACAACGGGGCACAGTTCCCGGATCTTCCAGGCTGTGGCCGCCGAGGGAATCATCGTCGACATGATCGTCCAGAACATTCCAAAACCCGGAACGGCACACCTTTCGTTCAGCGTGCCGTTGCAAGACCTCGATAAGGCCCACCAGATCACCCAGCAAATCGCGAAATCGATTCACCCCGATACCAAAGTGTCGCAAGAACCAAACATCGCGACCGTTTATGTTTTGGGCATAGGCATGCGGACGCACACCGGCGTCGCACGGGCGATGTTCGGCGCGCTCGCCGAGCGTGGCATCAACATCGGCATGATCAACACGAGCGAGGTGCGGGTGAGCGTGGTGGTCGACCGAAATAGGGGCGAAGAAGCGTTGGCATGTCTGAAGAAGGCGTTTGACGTGGAGTAAGAAGAAAGGTGGAAGGTGAAAGGTGAAAGATTCCTCGGAAACCCCACCAAGAGGAAGGCCTTGAACCAACCCGGACGATCTTTGTCGCGTGAGGTTTTGTCTTTCTGTTCCTCGTTCCCTGTTGCTCGGCACGCCGGCCATTTAACCGGCTTGGTCAAAAGGGTGTTCGCGTATTGTTTGCACGACGACGCAGTTGCGTCCATTCATTTTGGCCTCGGCCAGGGCGGCAGAGGCGATGTGCTTCATGTGGTCGTAATCGGCAGCGACGCCGGATTCCGCGACCGCGAGCCCGACGCTCACCGTCACAGAAATGACATGTTCTTTGTATTGGAAATGATACTTCTCGACGTTGGTTCGAATCCGTTCGCCGAGGACTTTGGCCCCATCCAGGTTGGTTTCCGGAGCCACGACCAAAAATTCTTCTCCCCCGACTCGGCCCAGCGAGTCGACCGTCCGGAGTGAGTTTTGGAGGCATTTGGCCAACTCGATCAAGACCTTGTCCCCACCGGGCAGAAGGTACTTTGAGTTGATGCTCTTGAACCGGTCGACGTCGACCATTCCCACGGTCATCGCGTTCGGATATCGTTCGCGGCGGCGTAACTCGCGCTCGACCAAACGGTCCATCGCCCGACGATTGGGTAGGTTCGTGAGCGGGTCGGTCAGCGCCAGCCGTTCGAGCATGGTATTTTTTTGTTGCAGCTCGATGTTCGCTTCGGCGAGTTGTTGGTTGGCCTTTTCTAGCTCAAGCGTTCGTTCTTGAACGCGGGCTTCGAGTTCTTGGTTGAGCCTTTTGAGTTCTTCGAGGAGTTCTTGGTTCTTGCGTTCGAGAATGAACGTTGCCGCAGCCCGACGAAGTGTTTCGAGTAGATCGTTGGCGTTCCAGGGCTTGAAGATGTAGTGGAAGACATGGCCGCGGTTGATCGCCTCGATGGCCTCTTCCAACTCGGCGTAGCCGGTCATGAGCATGCGGACAGTCCGCGGGGAGTGGGTTCGAACCCATTCCAAAAGCTCCACGCCCGTCTCACGCGGCATCCTCTGGTCGGTCAGGATGAGATCAATGGGATGTTTGGAAAACATCTCCCGGGCCGACTGCGCTGTGTCGGCCGTCAGCACGTCGAACTCATGACTGAGGAGTGAAGACAGAGTCGCCACGATATACGGTTCGTCGTCAACTACGAGGAGGGAGCATCTTTCGTTGCTCACGTCGGCGCCTCTTGGTTGAACTGCGGTCTTGCCACCATGCGTCGGTCGCAACACGGACGTTGCACCTTTTTACAACTTTAGCTCACAATTTCCAAAACGCCAGAGAATCTACATCGAAAATACCAAAGTCGATACTAAAGAAGGTGCGCAATTGGGAGGTTTATCTAACCTTTCCAATTAGATTTTGGTAAGCGAGTAAAAATCTGGCAATTAGATTATGGTAAACTATATCACATTTTGAAACAAAATTTCCTGAGAAAATATAGGTTTGGTCAGCTCTCGGTATCGATTTCGGAAATCGGAGTTCCTGAGAAATTACAGGTCTGCGGATTTGACACGGGCTTTTCTCGCCTGAACTCTATGGACGCGGACGAGCCAGGTACACTTTGCTTGAATTGGATGCCCATTTTGTGTTCCGATCAGGAAACGGAATGGAGAAGGTCGTTGCCCGTTTTGTGGGTTGCGGGCATCTCTATCCAGATGCCCCAACTCCTACGATTTCGTCGTATCGAAACGGCGGGTTGCTTCGAGTTGCAAGTCTTTTGG
Source organism: uncultured Alcaligenaceae bacterium (assembly GCA_964474955.1). Taxonomy (GTDB): domain Bacteria; phylum Planctomycetota; class Planctomycetia; order Gemmatales; family Gemmataceae; genus CAYRFQ01. The sequence goes on from CAYYUU010000112.1 coordinate 3,661, forward strand.
CACTTGTCGTTTGGCATTAGAATCAGCTAAGGTGAACTGTGAAGATTTGTGGGCAGACTCGGTTGGTGCAGGGCGTGTGTGGCGACACAAGTCTCTCTCCCCAACAGAACCAACATCACCCTGATATATTCGTTGTGTGAACCCGTCCAACACAGACATCGGTGGGGTCCTCCGTCCGAGAAGCCACCAAAAACTTTTTGACCCGATTCAAGCGTTGTTGGCCAAGCGCCGACGAGGCCGAGAACGAATCGGAAGTTACTTTTCGCTCCGCGAAAAGTTGTCTGTCTTTCGGAACTTTTCGCTCAGCGGAAAGCAACTTTCCAAACCTTCCGCTTGCAAACCGATTGAAGGAGAGCGATATGAGTGGAACGTTGTTGGAGGAGCAACAAGCCTGCTGCCCGACCGTGCCCAATTATCTCTTGCTTGAGAAACTCGGTCAGGGCGGAATGGGAGAGGTGTTCCTCGCGAGGAACAAGGACAACGAATTGGTGGCCATCAAACTCCTGGTCGCCCCGGAGGACAAAAAACGCAAAGAACTCCTGCCGCGCTTTGAAAGGGAGATGCGGCTGCTCGTCAGCCTCGACCATCCCAACATAGTGCGTGTACTCGACAGCGGCGTTGCCAACGGCCGCCCCTTCTTCGTCATGGAGTACGTGCCGCGGGGAAATTTACGCGAACACATGACCCCCGGACTCCCGTTTGCTTTGCAGACCGTTCGAGAAATCCTCGTGGGTGTCCTCTCCGGGCTCAAGGCGCTCGAAGCCAAGCAGATCGTCCACCGCGACCTCAAACCCGAGAACGTCCTGGTCGGGGAAGAAGGTGGCGTGAAGATCACCGACTTCGGGATCTCTGCCGCCGAAACGGAGGTCGGGCAATTGACCAGCACGGCCCAAATCCTCGGGACGTTCGATTACATGTCTCCCGAACAACGCGCTCGCTTGCCGGTGGACACGCGGTCGGATCAGTTCTCGCTCGCGGTCATGGTTTACGAACTCCTCACCGGAAAGCGACCTCTCGGAAACTTCAAACCAGCCTCCGAAGTAAATCGACAGCTTCATCCGGTAATCGATGGAGTCCTGGCCCGAGCACTCCGCGAAGACCCCGACGATCGATATCCTTGTGTGTCGGAATTTGCCGAAGCCATCTTGGCCGGACTCGATCGCAAGCCGCAGACTTCGTTCCGGTTCGTCCTGGGTTTCGTCGTTGTTGCTTTTGTGTTGGCGTTGAGCCTTTGGGTCGAATTCGGTTGGCTCGGCACGCCAGAACCGCGAGACCAGGATACCTCCGGAAAGCAAGATGTTGTCAAGGCTCGACCTGGAAAGGTTATCGGTCCTCGAAATCCGGAAAAGGTGTACGTCGACCCAAAGGCGAAACCTACTGCCAAGCCAAAACCTGAACCAGAGGCCAACAAACGACCCAAAGACCCATCGGCCAAGGTTCCCTATTACTTGCAACAAGGGGACAAGCACCTGGAGGCCGGTCGCGACCGTGACGCCGAGTTGTGTTACGCGGAGGCCATCCGAATTAGCCGACCCGACGATGCCCGCGGTTATCTCAAGCGGGCGTTCGTGTACAAGAAAAATCGTCTCTACCAGAAGGCTCTGGATGATCTTAAGGCCGCACTCGACCGCGAACCATAACGGAGCGAGGCGTTGACGGGCGTCGGGGCGATTTACATTCAACTCAAAGACTACGAGACGGCAATTGCTCCGTTGAGCAAGGCCGCGGAACTTGATTCCGAAGCCTCCGAAGCATTGGCCTGGCGCGGATGGGCTCGCCACAAACTTGGGCAAAAGGATATCGCGGGGGACGACCTCGACAGGGCCATTGTGGCGAACGGGTCGTGCGGCGTGGCCTATCAGTTTCGCGCACTGTTTCACCGCACACACCGCAACTATGCCCAAAGCCTCAAGGACTTCGAAGCCGCCGTGCGCTGCATGCCGGACAATCCATACATGCACAGCTCCTTGGCCAACATGTTGGCCCTGTGTCCTGACAAAAAACTCCGGAATCCGGCTCGGGCGATCGAGCACGCAAAGAATGCGTGTGAGTTGACGCAATGGGGAGGTCCGGAGTCTCTTCGGTATTTGGCCCAAGCCTACTCCGCAAACGGTGAACCGGAAAAGGCCGTTCGTTGGGCCGAGAAGGCTCTTGCACTCACTCCCGTTTTGAGTCAACGAAAAATCCGCGGTGAACTCGCAGTGTATCGCAAACGCCTCGGGGCCCAGAAACGAAGTTCACCATGAACCTAGAACAAGAGCATCTGATTGGGCGAGCCATCTTTCGGGAGGCGAACGACGCATTCCTCATCGTCCATCCGAAGAGCCGAGAAATTCTCGACGTGAATCCTGCCGTCCAGAGACTGACGGGCCTGCGTCGAAAGCAACTCGTCGGCTCGTCGTTGGAAGATTTACTCGAAGCCGAAGACTCCTCAGGGCGCGAACAAGTCATTCGTGCCTGCCAAACGACGACAGTTTTTTCGGCCCGAGATGGCTACCTGATCAAGACCGAGACGGGAGCCCTCCGTCCAGTCAGCGTCAGCGTGAGTCGAATCCACATCGAGCCAGAGCCGCTTGTGCTGCTCGTTCTGTGCGACATCAGTGAGCGGATTCGGGCAGAGCAAGAACGCCGGGAACTCGAAGCGAAAGTCCAACACGCCCAGAAATTGGAGAGCCTGGGTGTGTTGGCTGGCGGCATCGCCCACGACTTCAACAACTTGTTGACGAGTGTGCTGGGATACGCCGACCTCGCGCTGACCGACTTGCCAAAAGTTTCACCCGTCCGACCGTTCCTCGAACAAGTCGTCAAGGCAGCCAACCAAGCTGCCGACCTCACGGACCAAATGTTGGCCTACGCCGGAAAAGGACGGTTCGTCACCGAACCCGTCGATCTGTCGGCGCTGGCCAAGGACATGACCCGATTGCTCCACGTTTCGATTTCGAAAAAGTGTACGTTGCAGTTACAGCTCTCGCCCTCGTTGCCCAGGATCCAGGGCGACCTCGCTCAACTGCGGCAGGTGATTATGAACCTGGTCATCAACGCTTCCGAAGCCATCGGCGAGCAGACCGGAACCATAACGGTCAGCGCAGGAGTCCAAGACTATGACAGCGACTGGGTGACTAAGACTCGACTCACAGACGAACTCGCCGAGGGGCGTTACGTTTACCTGAAGGTCGCCGACACCGGTTGCGGCATGTCGCCAGAGACGCTCAAGAAAATCTTCGACCCCTTCTTCACGACGAAGTTCACGGGCCGAGGTCTCGGATTGGCCGCCGTCCTGGGAATCGTTCGCGGTCACCAGGGGGCGATTGCTTGCGAGAGCGAACTCCAAAAAGGGACAACGTTTACCGCTTTCTTCCCCACCACCGACGACGCGCCCACAATCTCCACTCAACAAGATGACGAAACCACCCCGTGGCGAGATACGGGACTCATTTTGGTGGTCGATGATGAGGAGTCCGTTCGGAATCTCGCCTGCCAAATGCTCGAACAATTTGGGTTTACTGTCTTGATGGCCGCCAACGGGTACGAAGGCATCGAACGGCTGGCCGACCTGGGCGATCGCATCCGCCTCGTGCTCCTGGACATGACCATGCCACACCTCGACGGCGCCGAAACCTTCATCGAGATGCAACACATTCATCCCGATGTCCGAGTCGTCCTGATGAGCGGCTACAACGAACAAACGACTCTGGATCGATTTGCCGGACAAGGCTTGGTGGAGTTTCTGCGGAAACCTTTTCGTTCCAAAGACCTCGCGGCCGTTGTCCAAAAGGGACTGGCGGAATAGACAAGAGACGAGAGACGGAATCTCACGCGAAGGCGCGAGCCTGAGCGCAGAAGGTTTTTACTGCGGAGCACCGGAAAGCCTTCGTAGCGAACAGAAGAAGGGGTGAAGGAAGAAAAGAAAGACAACCACGGATGCCACAGATACCTCAGAAATCACTGCAGGAAGCCACTGGTCCCAAAAAAGCCGTCGTCAAGTTTCGAGACTTCAACTTGCACTACGGCAAACAACTCGGCGTCGAGAGCGTCACGATGGACATTTACGCACAGTCCGTGACGGCTATCATCGGCGCGAGCGGGTGCGGCAAGAGCACTCTCTTGCGGTCGGTCAACCGGATGAACGACCTCATCCCCAACGCACGGGCGACGGGCGAGTTGCTCGTCCACGACACGAACGTCTACTCTCGCGGAATCAACCTGGTGACACTCCGACAAACCGTCGGGATGGTCTTTCAAAAACCAAATCCGTTCCCCAAGAGCATCTTCGACAACGTCGCCTACGGAGCAAGACTCCAGGGCATCCGCGGCGCGGCACTCAAGGAAGTGGTCGAGCAGAGTCTCCGTTCGGCAGAACTTTGGAACGAAGTCAAGGACGTCCTGCGCAAATCGGCGTTGGCACTCTCGGGCGGACAGCAGCAGCGCCTTTGCATCGCCCGGGCCCTAGCCCCAAAGCCCGAAATCTTGCTCATGGACGAACCGTGCTCGGCCCTCGATCCCGGTTCGACGGCTGCGATCGAAGAACTCATTCGACACTTACAATCGCAGTACACCGTCGTGATCGTGACCCACAACATGCAACAAGCCGTGCGTGTTAGCGACTGGACGGCCTTCATGCACCTCGGCAAGTTGGTCGAATACAATACCACCGATGTGATCTTCAACAGCCCTCGCGAGCAGAACACGAAGGACTACACGAGTGGTAGCTTTGGGTAGTGTGGTTGGTGTGGGACTTGGAAAGGTCATTCACGCTTGCGGCACTTGATAAGGCAACAGAGCCGACTTCTGGCATTCCTCCACTCCGTCGACGACGTCGAGATTGAGCAAATCGAACACGTTGAGGATGTCGTTGCCGTTGTATTCTCCGTCGAGCTTGAGTTCTTCCGGGATGGGCTTTCCTCCCGTGTCCTCTTCGATGCCATCTTGCGTCTGGAAGTTCGCGTGAAATCCGTCCGCCGTATAAATGGCAAAGCCATACATGGCGGCGCCGGGCTCTGCCATCGTCGCAACGACACGAGAGTTAGTAAGCTCGACCAACGACTTGCCCAGGGCTGTGTCGACCAAGATGGCGGTAATCGTCCAGTGCTCATCGGGCAGCACCGTCCAGTTCCCGCTCAGGCTGGCCACGAGATATCCTTTTTCGTCGCAATACGAGGAAACCGAAGCCCAGTCCGAAAACGTCTGAATCGGCCCGGTTGGCTGCGCTCCGCATCTGCGAGCGATCTCGTCGAGCCGGTCGCAAAAATCCCCTTCTATCGCTGCGAGCCTGAATCTGGGCATTTGCTGGTTTTCTTTGGTGTGGAACACGAGATAAATGAGGGTCTTTGTCGTAGGCACACGCGAGCCGCGTGTACCTACGACAAAGACAAAAAACCGGACAGACATTAATTTCGCGTTCCTCGCGTGCGCTTGACTGCGACTGCGCTTCGTTCATCCTACGAAACAAATCAACGGACAAAGAAGTGCGCCTATCCCTCCTTCGATTCTCGCAACTTCGCGAGAGCCGAATAATCTTCCAGAGTCGTCGTATCTCCGACGACTTCCCGTCCGGCTGCGATATCCCGAAGCAAACGCCGCATGATCTTTCCGGAGCGAGTCTTGGGCAAGGCGTTCGTGAAGTGGATTTCGTCGGGCCGAGCGAATGCCCCGAGTTGGTCGGCGACGTGTTTGCGGAGTTCTTGTTTCAACTCTTCGGCTTTGACTTCGTCGTCTTCGACGGCCTGGGCCGCCTCGCCGATCAAGCTGACGAAACACGCGATGCCTTCGCCTTTAATTTCGTGCGGCTTGCCGACGACGGCGGCTTCGGCGACTTTCTCGTGATGGACCAACGCGCTCTCGACTTCCATAGTTCCGAGGCGGTGACCCGAAACATTAATCACGTCGTCTACGCGGCCCATGATCCAGAAATAACCATCTTCGTCTTGGCGTGCTCCATCGGCGGTAAAGTATGAACCCGGAATCTGTGACCAGTAGGTTTCTTGATACCGGGCATCATCGCCATATAACGTTCGCAACATATGTGGCCACGGTTGGCGGATGACCATGAGTCCGCCAGTATTGGGAGGCAGCGGGTTGCCGTCTTTGTCGACGATCTCGGGGACGACTCCGGGGAGTGGTAATGTTGCCGACCCCGGCTTCGTTGGGGTCGCTCCGGGCAACGGCGAGATCATAATGCCGCCCGTTTCGGTCTGCCACCACGTATCGACGATGGGACATTTTTCTTTGCCGATGACTTTGTGATACCACATCCACGCTTCGGGGTTGATAGGTTCGCCGACCGTTCCGAGCAGACGCAAGCTCGAGAGATCGTGTTCGTTGGGCCACTCGTCGCCCCACTTGATGAAGGCTCGAATGGCAGTCGGAGCGGTATAGAAAATATTGACGCCATATTTCTCAACGATGTCCCAGAATCGCCCTGCGTCGGGATGATTCGGAGCCCCTTCATACATCAATGTAGTCGAACCATTGGCGAGCGGACCATACACAATATAACTGTGTCCAGTGATCCAACCTATGTCGGCGGTACACCAATATGTATCTTCTTCACGGATGTCGAAAACCAAACGATGAGTATAGGACGCACCAAGTAGATATCCGGCGGTACTATGCAAAACGCCTTTTGGCTTGCCCGTCGAACCGGACGTATAAAGGATGAAAAGTGGATGTTCGCTATCGAGGTATTCGGCAGGACAATCCGCCGAGGCATCCATCATCAGATCGTGCCACCAGAGGTCACGGCCTTCTTTCATCTGGATTTCGGAGTTCGTGCGGTTATACACGATGCACTTTTCGACCGTCGGCGATTTCTCCAGAGCGGCATCGACGTTGTCTTTGAGAGGCACGACTTTTCCGCGTCGCCATCCGCCGTCGGCAGTTACGACGAGTTTCGCCTTGGCGTCGTTGTTTCGGTCGGCCACGGCGTCAGCACTGAACCCGCCGAAGATAATACTATGCGTCGCGCCAATCCGAGCACACGCGAGCATGGCAATCGCGAGTTCCGGAATCATGGGCATGTATAAGGTGATGCGGTCGCCCTTCTGTACGCCCTGTCCTTTCAGGACGTTGGCGAACTTACAGACTTCGCGGTGGAGCACTTGATACGTCAAGACTCGCGTGTCGCCGGGTTCGCCCTCCCAGATGATCGCGGCCTTATTCTTGCGAGAGCCCGTCAGATGTCGGTCGAGACAGTTGTGGGCGACGTTGATCTTGCCGCCGAGAAACCATTTCGAATGCGGCACGTTCCATTCGAGGACAGTGTCCCACTTCTCGAACCAATCGAGTGTTTCGGCTTGCTCGGTCCAAAACTTCTCGGGCTCGTTCTTGGCGTACTCCCACGTCTGTTTGTATTCGTCGAGACTCTTGACGTGGGCGTTCTTGGAAAACTCCGGCGATGGCGAGAATTTACGGCCTTCTTTGAGGACGCTTTGGATGTTCGAAGAGGTGTCCGACATGTTGTTGACTCCTAGCAATGACTCACAGCCCAAAAAGGTGATTTTACCCTTCTGGGCGTGGGCAAGAAAGGAGTAACTCCGGAGTCGATAAAGGGCGAGTGAACAAGCTACGGACGAAGTGGACTCGTCCGTTCGAGTCCGAGTTCGTTCTCCTCGGCGTAGCGGACAAAGTCCCAGCGGTCGGCGAACTTTCGGCCGTAGCTGTTTTCGAGTTGATTCAAGATGATGCGGCCGGGACCTGGGAGCGTCTTCATAACGAAACTAGCTCCGGTCGAGCCAGGATAGTTCATGGTGAAAAATTGATCCACAGCTGCCGGTTCCTTGAGGAGTTCCACAAGCCGTTGGGGTGTTAATCGGCAAGGAATGGGTTTCAACGCAGGTGCAGCCCTTTCACGGTCACAAAAGAGGTGGACAAAAACGTTTTTCTAAGTGCTGATTTCAAAGGACTCAACAGATCTGGCCAATTTGGATATGTAATTCATTCGGTCTGGAATATCTCTAATTTGACATGTGGTCTTTTGAGCAGTAGTCGTAATCAGCCCCGTATTTTTCCGGGCTTCAGATTTAGCTCTTTTTCGAGTCCTTTTTGTAACCGTGAAAGGGCTGGTCCCTTCGGGCAAGCTCATGGAGTGCTTTGGCAACTCGAATTGTTGGGCCACGGCCGTGTGTCCATTGCGGTTGCCGTCGACCAGATTGGCAAAGATCGGCAACGCCCCCTTCTCGTCGA
>CAYYUU010000113.1:0-11802 GCA_964474955.1 uncultured Alcaligenaceae bacterium
ACCGACACCGCGGACCCGACGGCCCTGGCCCAAGAGCTTGACGCCTCCGAACCGTTGCTCTTCGAACTCGTTCACGCTCTGCTCTCGCCGGGAGCCGACCCAAGAGACGAGATGCCCGCCGTAGTGCTCCGGAAAGGATCGCAGTCGATCAAGGAACTCGAGCCGGGAATGGAACTGCAAGGGACGGTCCTGAACGTCGTCAATTTCGGTGCCTTCGTCGACATCGGGTTGAAGGAGAGCGGGCTAGTTCACATCAGCCAGATGGCTAATCGCTTCGTCAAGGATCCGCACGACCTGGTGAGCGTCGGTGATGTCGTGGTCGTTTGGGTCCTCAAGATCGACGAGGAGAAGGGGAAAGTCTCGTTAACGATGATCGACCCGGCCATCGAGAAGGCCGAGAAAGAACGCCGGCAACAAGAACAGGCCGCTCGCAAGGCCGAACGCGAACAGCGAGCCCAACAACGCCGCGAACGACGTCAGGAAGGCCCACGCGAACCACGCGGAGACCGTGGAGACCGACGCGGTTCGCGAGACGCGGCCTCTTCGGGTGCGCAGGGTCGTGGTCGTCCGCAGGATGAAAAACGAGACCGTGGTCAACAGGATCGAAAACAACAGCCTCGCAGCAAGCCCAAGAAAGCACCCCCCAAGGCAAAAATTAGTAAGGACCAAAAAGAAGGGGCGACGCCGCTGTTTAACTTCGCCGAACTTCAGGCCTATTTCGAGTCTCGCAATCCCCAGGCGGAAGAGAAGTCCAGCGGAAAAGAAAAATCCGACAAGAAGCACGACGGAAAGAAGCCCAAGAAAAAAGAGGAAGCCGACGAAAGCAAAGACACCGCACAGCAACCCGAGGAGCCTCAGGAACAAAAGGCAGTAGACCAACAGACCACGACCGAAGCCGAACAAACGGTCAGTGGCCCAGAAACCACCGAGACAGCCGAGGCACCCGCCGAAACCACTGAGGCCGACCAAACCGAAACGCCCGGCGAGACGGACACGACCCACGCCAAGACGACCGAACAAGTGCCGAAGGAAGAAGCCCCTGCTGCGGAGGGAACTTCCGAAACCTCAGACCAGACGGCCCAACTGGCCACCACGCAACCTGTCGAAGAACAATTGAAGATCGACGAAACTTCCACCGCCGAAAAGGAACAATCTGCCGAAGGAGTAGTGAAGGAGACCCAAGAAGCGACGGGTGAATCCACTCTCGAACCAAGCGGCGAGCTTCCGGAAATTACAGACCCGTCGGCTCAACTGTCCGACCAGTTCGACAAAGTGTCAGAGACTTCCCTCGCTGAAACGTACAATTCCAAAGAACAACCGAAAGAGGTTACACAGGGACCTACTTCGGTAGACGCAACAGCAGAACCGGCCGAACAACCGAAAGACGAATCCGCCCCTGCTGAAGAAGCAACGCAAGAACCAGGAAAAGAAGAAGTCGCCGAAGCAGCGACGCCTGACGCCGAAACCGAAACGGATTCGCAACAATCCACGCCCGAAGAAGCCGAAGCGAAGGAAGACCCGCCCGCCGAGACCGCGAGCGAGAAGGCCGAGGAGCTAGCTGCCGAAAGAATGGCTGAGAAGACAGAAACGGGTGTCGAGCAATCACCGCCCGAAGCCGCCGAGACTGCGCAAGAAACACCACCAGAAGCTGCGGAAAAATCAACCGAAGCCGAAGAACAATCCAAGCAACCTACCGCAGAGGCACCTGCGGAGGAAACTACCCAGAAAGAGGCGGCGCCTTCGACAAAGGACGAGGAAGACACTCCAGCCGAAGGCTCCAAGCCAGCCGAAGAGTCTCCCTCCACGAACGACGAAACCAAATCGGAGTCCGCGGCAGAAGAAAAGTCTTCCGCCACATCCCAGGCTCAATCGGCCGAGCCGACAGACGCACCACCGGCTGCCGACCCTCAGTCCGCAGAAATCCCACCGCTGGAAGGAGCGACAACGCAGGCCGATGAGGTCGTCGAGAAGGAATCCACGAGCCAGACGGGCGGTGAGGGACGACCTGAAACGGCAGCTGCGGCGAGCGAAACTTCCGTCGACGACGAAAATAAGATCTCGGAGCAAACTCCTGCCGCGAACGAAAACGAATTGTCCGACGAGGAAAGGGCCAAGAAAAAAGAGGAAGACGAAGACAACGACGAAACGAAGAAGACCGAGGGGAAAGACAAAGCAGAAGATCAAAATTCGCTTAACGGAGACGGCAATGGTACCACCGCCAGCAAGGAAGGCGACGTACCGGAACCTCATCACTCCTCTTGATCAATTGGTCTCACTCGGGCGTGTATATAAACAAAAGTGTCGGATTTCTGAAGTTCGCAAAGATTTGTTATCGTTACGAACTTGCAGCCCGTTGCCGACTCACTTCAGTTCTTCTCGCTCTTACTGACTCGCGACCAGGTTTTTCGAGCCAACTCCGCACGTTCGCGTGCCAACTTCAAAACGACGGCAGCTTCCTCGGCGGCCCGCTTCGCATTGTTGGCGCGTTGGGCGAGGTCCTGAGCTTCGTCGGATTGCTTTCGGGCGAGCGCCTCTTTCTTCCTCGCTTCGTCGTAAGCCTTTTGGTCGCGGTCGGCTTGTTTTTGAGCTTCGTCTGCGGTCCGCTTTGCCTCCTCGAGTCGCTTTTTCAAACGCTCGTCTTTGGGATCACGTCGGAGTTGACCCTCGGCATTTGTGACAGCCTTCCGAAGGTCTCGCGCTCGTCGACTCGACTGGTCTGCGGGTCTGCGTAACTTGTCGGCGGTTCGACGCGCGGCATCGTATCTTTTGCGTGCGACTTGCGCGGCATTCTTCAACTCATTCCGTCGAGGTGGGAGTTCCTTCGCGTCGCGCTTGGCTTGAGCCGCGGCCCTCTCGGCATCGTCCAAGAGTTTTTCCGCAGCCGCCAAAATCTTCTTCGCACGTGCTCGTTCCTTGGCCGGATCCGGAACCACCTGAAGTTTCGGATTAGCTTTTTGCAAACGGGCAATACCCGAAGCCGTCGCCTGCGTTTGGTAGAGGAACAGCTGCTTGAGTTTGGGCAATTCCGTCAACGCCACCAGCCCTTCGTCGCCAACTTTGGTTCCGTAAACGTTGAGATATTCCAACGCCTTCAGGCTGGCGAGACGTTTCATTCCCGCATCGGTCGCGGCGGTTCCTTCGAGGTACAGCCGCTTGAGCGTCTTCAACTTGCCGACGTGAGCGAGTCCCGCATCGGTGATCTTCGTCCCACGCAAGTTCAACACTTCCACGTTCTTGAGCTTGAGCAAATGCTGCAAGTGCTCGTCGGTCATCTTCCCCGCGTTGAACCGAAAGTCCACTTCAAGAGCGTCGCTCTTTCGGCGAACGTAACGGACCACTCCGCCGACCTTCTCGATCTTCGCCACGGCGTCATCAATATTCTTTGCAGGTTGATAAGGCACGGCTTTCTGAGCCTGCGCCATCACGGGTTGTTGAAACGAAAGGAGCCTAGCGACTGCGATGGCCAGCAACGTTATTGTATTTTTCGTCACGCCAACACCTCCTCGATGACTCGGGCGTTTGCGTCAACGATAGGCATGGGCCGTCTGCCAGGACCAGTGAATTCTTTGTGCAGGTCCATGCCGAGGACTTTGCAGAGCGTTGCGACATAATCCGGAGCGCTGATCGGACGTTCCTCGACCGTGCCGCCCGGATTGCGACCACGTTCGCTGGTCTTGCCGACGACTTGTCCGGTCTTGATTCCGCCGCCGGCCCAAACGGTCGTCCAGGCATTGCAGAAATGACCCGTTCCATTCCCAGGCGTTCGTCCGAACTCACCCATCCAAACGACGAGCGTGTCGTCCAACATCCCGCGATTCTTCAGATCGCGAATCAAGGTCGCCATGCCAGCATCCATCCAGGGAGCGCGAGCACTTATCCGGCGAGCCGCGCCTTCGTGATCGTCCCAACCTCGGTGGAAGATTTCGACGAACGAAACGCCAGCTTCGACGAGTCGACGGGCCAACAAACAAGATTGGCCGAAACGATGCCGCCCGTATTCGTCGCGGAGTCGAGCGGGCTCTTGATCGAGGTCGAACGCTCGGGCTTGTGGAGATCGCATCAGCCGGACGGCTCGGTTATACGCTGCCTGTCGCGAAGACACCGCCGGCAGTGCATAGTCTTCGGCAAAGCGTTCTTCGCTCCGAGCCAACAATTGCAATCGCGCCGGAAGATCGTTGCCATTCGGGTTGAGATTTTCCAAACCACGGAGCGGATTATGAACGGCCAACGGTTCGTGTTGTGGTCCAAGATACGCGGGGACGGACCGATAAAGTCGTCCTCCGTTGCCTTTGTCGAAACCGGCGTCGATAGTGACGAAACTAGGAATACCAGCATTCGCGTTTCCGATCTCCGAAGAAGCCAAACACCCAATGGCAGGATGCTCGAATCCTCGCATCCGCCGATAGCCCGTGTGCAGATAGTACTTAGCGTCGTAGTGAGCATTGATCTCCGTCCGCATCGAACGAAGCAAGGCCATATCATTCATACATTGCGCGAGTTTGGGCAATTGCTCGACGATGTGGATGCCAGGTACGGAAGTCGGAGCTGCGCGAAATTCACCACCGGGCTTTGGATCAAAAGTGTGTTGTTGGCTCGGTCCGCCGTCCATCCACAAAAGGATACACGACTTGCCGCGAGGTCGTTGGACTGCGGCATTCGCGATCGACTCGAACCACGGAACGGTCACGCCACTGAGGACGCCCGCTGCCGAGAGTTTCAACACATCACGCCGCGACAAAGCTGGTTTCTTGGTGTCCATAACGATATATATGCCTTTCTATGTACGGAACTATTTTTCTCACTGTTGATGGAGCTTTAACCACCAGAAGATTCAACCCCTCACCCTCGATCCCTCTCCCCAAACTTGGGGAGAGGGAAGCAAAGCGGAACCGCTCGTTGAGCTTTCTTCCACTATCGGACGAAGATATACTCACTGCGATTGACGAGCATCCATAACACACCGTTATATGCTTTTTCTTTATCAGCGGTCCTTTGGATATAACCCACAGCTTCATTCATTTCGTCATTCGTCGGTCGACGAGATAACGTCGAAAGATATAACCACTCGACGATCTTCTTTGGAGTTGGTGCAGGCTTGGTCTTGCGAAACTCGTCCAAGGCTCTGCTGCCTGCTAACAACCGGGGGTGGTTGATCATGGCCAACATCTGCGGAATCCCGTGCGTGAAATCTGTCGCATCTTCTTCATTGGTGCCGAACATCCGCAGAAATTCCAAGTATGCGTCCTTGACGGGAGCACTCTCACCATTGGTGTTACCATCTTTGGGATTGATCGCTCGTAGGTCGAGCCGCGAGTCGCCATAGGCCAACTTGAGCGAACTATATAACACATCCGCCGTCATGATCCGCAATGGCATGCGTCCGAAAGCATGGTTCAAGGCCGGAATCGTCTGAAGGTCTGTGCCTCGTTTGACACGGCTCGTGCGTTGATATGTCTCGGAATTACAGATACATCGAATTAGGTGTTTGATGTCAAAACCAGATGCGGCAAACTCATTTTCTAATAGCTTCAATAGGCCGGGATGAGAAGCTGGATTCAAGTCGCGGATATCATCCACCGGATGCACAATGCCACGCGAGAACAAATAGAACCACATACGATTCGCGAACGCTTTCGCAAAGTATGGATTATCTTTCTGAGTGAGCCAGTGGACGAAGTGGGAACGTAACTCACGGTTATTCTTGGCTTCGTACTTTTTGCCTTTGAGAAAATTCGCGGAGACTTTCTTTCCTGCGTTGACAAAGGCCGATCTCGGAATCGTAACTTCTGGAAGGTTCTTGGACCCACGGCCAGGCATTTCCGAGACCTTGCGAAAATCCCCTTTCGTCGTTTCGAAGAACGCCGCCATGCCCCAAAACTCTTGTTGAGCCCAAGTGCGAAACGGATCGTCGTGGCATTCGGCACACTGGAGCTGCACACCCATGAAAAGCGATCCGACGGCACGCGCCGACCCACTCGCAGTGGCCTTTCCGCCTTCGCCGACCAGACCAAAAAAGATCGCCTGCGGATTCTTTCGCAGGTCGCCTTCGACGGTGAGGATGTCCCGCGTGATCTTGTCCCACGAATCACCATTTGTGAAACGCTTGCCGAGCCATTTGCCAAGTTCCTGAGCTTCACGATGTGGTTGACGACCGCCGTTTGCGTCCGACGGTAATTCGGGCGGACAAATCCACTCACGCCAAGTTCGACCAAATTGCTCACCGAATTCCGGAGTCGCCAAGACGGTGTCGATCAATTTAGCTCGCTTGTTCGGCTCACTACTATCGAGAAATGCGATGGCTTGTTTCGCCGTCGGAACTCGCCCCGTCAAGTCCAAGTAAACACGACGCAAGAAAGTTGCATCGTCACACTTTGGGGCGGCCTTGAGTTTGGCCGATGCCAAAAAGCGATCGACGTGTTTGTCGATCGCTGCGGCAACTTGTTTGGGAGAATGCTTCTTTCCAGCGGGGAGAAGGGGTTCGACATTTTTTCGCTGTTGGGCCACGGTGGGCATTTTGGCGGCGATCCATTGTTTGATCACGGTTTTCTCAGCAGCGGGCATCTTGTCTTTACCGGGTGGCATTTCGTCGGCGGCGATTCGATCCCAAATGTGGCTCTCCTTCACGTTGCCGGAGATGACGGCCGCACCCGACCGACCACCAGCCAGCATCGCGGGAATGGTGCGCAGGTCGAGTTTGCCTTTCTTCCGCAAGCCTCCGTGACACCCAAGACATCGCTTGGTGAGCAACGGCAACACGTCCGTCTCGAACAAGGGCTCGTCGCAACGACCCACGGACGTGAACAACAAACCAAGCGTTACGGCGAACAAAGCGTGGAATCGAAACTTACGGAGTTTGTCTTTGGCATTTGGAGACATGGCCAATTCCTGATTCGGGGATGTCGAGTTTTCTGGGATCGCCAACTCGAAGTTGGCGCTGCGGGAAGGTTCTGCGGGAGGCTCGTTGTCAATCTATCAATGGATGAATTATTCCACATACTGCATGCAGAATCAATTCAATAATTTCTGAGTTGGTTTCGATGATTTTCGACTGACTTGCCCTCATCAGACTGGAAGCCTGCTTGAGGGAAAACATAGACAGGTCTGCGAACCTGTCCCAGGAACTACCAAACTCAACGAATTCTCAAATTCAGCGGCACCCTCTATTTTTCTGTTCCCGGTTTCCGCAAGTCATAACAATAAAGCCCATCCATCCCGCGAACGAAGACGCGGCCATCGACGACGGGGTATCCGATCGAATGGCGTCCGTACGCGGTTGTCGAATTGTTCGGCGGTGACCAACGGTTGCCGAGGAGTTTCATGTTGGGGTCGGCCTTGAGCATTTGCAGCGACAATCGGCCGTGTTGACCTTCGGGACAAAGCAAGAGCCGATCACCGACGAGACCGAGCCACTGATTGCTTCCGATCCGATTCGTCTTTCCGTCGAATGTGCGCTTCCCGAGCAATTTCCCGGAACGGAGATCAAGACACCGAACCTCATCTTTGCCAACAAGATAGGCTCGCTTTTCGCCAAGTGTGACGGTCAGATTTTCGTCAAACTGGAAAAAGTTATCTTGCCAAAGTTGTTTGGGCCCGTTGTCGGAAAGTTTCCAAGCTCCGAACGTCCCGCCGCGCTTCTTCTTGTCGGCCAAGACGTGACCGACGAGAATGTCTCCTTCGATCAGAGCTGCCGAGCCGGTTTCTCCAGCCAGCTTCTCTTTCATTTTCCATAGGAGCTTGCCGGTCGCGGCGTCGTAACAGGTCGGCTTCTTCCGACCAATGAAGATCACACGCTCGGCACCTTTCTTGCCCCAAACGAGGGCTTGCGGTCCGCCGGGTTGTTCCCAAACGACCTTACCCGTTCTGGGGTTCACGGCCTTGGCCTTTTCGTTTCCGACGGAAGGAAGGATCGCCAACTTTCCGGCTTGGACAGCACCGAGCGCGGCCTGATTGCCTCGCACTTTCTGACTTCGGGGAATCGTCCAAAGAACGGCTCCGGTCTTGGCGTCCAAGGCGACGCAGTTGTTGGCCAGATCGTTGGGGATGACGGCCGGTCCAATTACGCTTGCGGTGGGATTGATCCCACGCCATTTGTGCGTTTGATAGTTGCCCGACCATCGCGGAAATGTCACGCTCCAAAGAACGGCTCCGGTCTCCGCGTCGATACATGTGACGATGGTGTCGGAGTATTGGCGTGCGAAATCGATCAGGGCCGCGCGTTCGATTGGGAGGGGTTCTCGCTTGAAATTCTTCTGGAAGTCCGCCAGGGCCTTCTGCAGTTTCTTCGCGTCGGGTTCGCCAGCGGGAACGTAGTGGAAGAGATAAATTCGTCCGTCGGCAAACACCGGAGTACCCGAGCCACCGCACACGGTTCCGACGGCGGCTCGCCTTGCGTAACGGCTGTCAACGCCCGTTCCCCAACCTGAGAGAATAGGCATCTCGGCACGCCAAACGGGTCGAGCTTTGGTCAAGTCGTTCATCAAACTGGCTCGGGAAATCGCAGCTCGATTTGTCCCGTGCGGTCCGTGATAGCTTGGCCAATCGGCAGCTTTGCCGAACGCTTGAGTTTTTCGGATGGTCGCTTCGTTGGTGAGCGTTCCGGAGAGTTTCCCACCAGCGTTCGTCCCTTCTTTGAGCTTGTCGCTTTGGACCTTGGCCGACCACGAACCGACGAGTTTGCTTTTTTCCTGCTTCGCATCCACGGCGAATTCTATTTGGGCCAACAGTTTCATCGGTGCCCAAATGCTGACTTGCCGAATTTGGATCGTTCCCGACAAGCGATTTTTCGAGAACATGAGAGCATGCGAATCCACAAGAACGCGATGGTTTCCCCGAGCTTCGATTCCACCAGGGATGACACCTCCAACAAACCAAACGGTGGTTGATTTGCCGCCGCGCAGTCCTACGAACACTTTCGCCTTTTCTTTATCCTGGAAGGTCAACCAGACGTGTTGATATTCGCCTGAACCAGGACGATGGATTTTCGGGCCACCGGGTTTCGAGGTGTCCTGGGCCGTGAGCAACGTTGGGAAAACGAAAACGAGCCCGAGGCTCCACAACGTCGGCTTCCAGGGAAGGGACACGGGATGACCGAAGGTGTTGTTCATCGAAGTGGTTTCCTCAACAATGGTCGCCGCTCGGAGGCGACGAGCGGAAAGGTGCGGGATAAGCGGCCGCTTTTGGCGGGATGAAATGGCTCCGATCGATGGAGGGCTGCAACTTTGACCGGAGCCAGGATCAATTCGAAAAAATACAACGCGCGAAGTAGTTCTTCAAATGTTCGAGATCAATCGGCATCGAACGATACCCAACATATCCATCGGGACGAATGACGTAAACGCAATCCATCGACGCGCCATATTTCTTGTGTAGCTTGGCTCCGGCATCGACCAGAATGGTCACATCGTCTCGCGGTTCGTGATTTCTTTCCGGCGTGATGACGCACAGTTGGATGTCTTCGCTCCAGTGCGAGTTCGCATGTTCGAGAACTGAGTGCAGTCGTTGCTTCGCTTCCTCATTGGGTGTTCGCCCAGCGAAAAGTAACACCGTAAATCGAGGATCGCGGAAGACGTCGAACAACCGAATGGCCGCGTGGTATTTGGTGTCCACCAACTCACCATCGGGAGCCCGCTCTCCTGGTTTGGGACCCGACCGGAACGACCACCAAGCGCCAAAATCTTTCCAGGGTGATGGTCCCTGGCCGGAGACGATCGGACTCTTGGGATAACCGATAGCCACCTCCATCATGTTTCGGAGCACGCCGCGACGAACGAAAGGCAACGTCATCGCGCACGCCACTGCAAAATTCCGCATGCTTTGGAGCATCGGGTTGCGGAGCGTGACCATCCGGGTCATCGTGTCGGTCGCGTTCAGGACTGCTTCGGCAACCGGTCTGCGTTCGGCGTGATAACTGTCGAGCAAGGAATCGGGTGCCTTCCCTTGAATCACCAACGCGAGTTTCCACGCCAAGTTGAAGGCATCTTGAATGCTCGTGTTCATTCCCTGTCCACCGACAGGACTGTGGATGTGGGCTGCGTCTCCAGCGAGAAAAATTCTGCTGTGCCGATATTTCGGAACAAGGCGACGATGGACACGAAAGTGCGATAGCCAAATGGGATCAGATAATTGTGGGATCGGGAGACCTTTTGGCATGGTGATGCGTTCTTCGAGCCAACGCTGGAACTTCTCCACCGTCGGCTCGCGGTCGACGTCCGTCTTGCCCGGCGGTTCGCTGACGATCACTCGGTAATAATTGTCTTGCGGAAGGGGAAGAAACAGAAAAGGACCGTGATGCGACAAAAAGATATACAGTTCATTCTGGTCGAGTTGCAGGTCGGCTTTCAAATCGGCCAGGTAAAACGATTCCTCGAATCGGCCACCTTCGAACGGCGATTTCAATGTGTGGCGAACTGTGCTGTGGGCCCCGTCGCATCCGACGAGCCAATCTCCGGAAACCTCTTCGTAGCGGCCATCGCGCTCGTGCCGTAGAGTCGCCGTCACTCTTGCCGATTGTTGGTGCGCGGACTCGAGCCCCAAGTTCCATTCGACTTCTACGCCCAAAGCCGACAGCCGGTCGATGAGTAATTGCTCGGTGACGCTCTGGGGGAAGCTCACGATGGATTGATACGGCGTGTCGATCCCTGCAAATTGAAAGCGGACGAATCGCTTTCCCCGCGAATACAAATTGCCACCCTCCAGCTTCCGGCCGTCTCGGCAAATGGCTTCGGCAACGTCGAGCCGTTCGAGGAGTTCGAGCGTCCGCGCCTGGACTCCGAGTGCTTTGGAGTGAATCGATGGACCGCTGGACTTGTCGATGATCCGGCAATGGATGCCCCGACGACTCAAATCACATGCCAGAGTGAGCCCGGTCGGTCCCGCCCCGCCGATGAGCACTTGCGTGTCGCTCGATGTGGTCACAACAGATCCTTGATCTGGCGAGGGGCAACTGGATGAATAAGTGTCGGATTTTGGAGTGTCGCCTTTCGATCCGAGAAAGGGCGCAGAAGAGAAGCGTTCTTTCACAGAGCGAAGGACGACTCTCCAAAAGACACCTTCAGACTCATTTCTTGGGATTCGCGGAGATGCTGCACTTCTCCAACGACTTTCGCAGCTTGGCCACGCCGCCGGGGGTGAGTCCTTTCACGTTGCGAATTTCCAAGATACGCAACTTATTGAGGCCATCGAGTTCCTTCAATCCGGCATCCGTGATCTCTGTGTTGTTGAGGTTCAGATACCGCAAGTTCGACAACTTCACGACGTCCGACAGCGCCGCATCGGTGATTTTGCAGCCCGCCACGTCCAGCGCCTTGAGCGTTTCACACTTGGCGATGTTTTTCAGGCCCGCAGCGGTGACCTTCGTTCGACGGCAGTATAGCTG
Source organism: uncultured Alcaligenaceae bacterium (assembly GCA_964474955.1). Classification (GTDB taxonomy): domain Bacteria; phylum Planctomycetota; class Planctomycetia; order Gemmatales; family Gemmataceae; genus CAYRFQ01. The sequence continues at coordinate 11,375 of CAYYUU010000113.1, forward strand.
CCGCAGATTGGGCAATTCGGAAATGGGCTCCATTGCTTCGTCACCCAGGTTCTTGGCGTTCGAGATGGAAACGAGCGTCAAGTTCTTGAGTTGCGGAAGGACGCCAAGATCCTTGTCTTCCAATTCCGTCTTGTCCAAAACGAGTTGCCGCAACTTCGGGAATTTTGGCAGGGCGTCGAGACCTTTTACTCCTGTCCGAGCCAGGGACAGGACCTCGAGATTTTTCAAACTCGCTAGATTTTCGAGACCTGCCTCGGAGACGCCCGTGTCGTCGAGCAGCAGGAAACGGAGCTTGTCGAGTTTCCCGACGTGTTTGAAGTCTTCGTCTTTGACGTTCGTCCGATTGAGGTAGAGGACTTCGAGTTCGGAGAAGGCGGGGAGTAGATGATAGATGTTTTTCTCCGGCTTGAACCCCGTCTAATTCAACT
>CAYYUU010000114.1:0-11780 GCA_964474955.1 uncultured Alcaligenaceae bacterium
CATTCGTGGGACTTGCTGTAACGAAGCGATTTCGGGTCCATGAGTTTCTCCAAAGGATTTATGTCACTTTTTCTTGCGAGAATAGAACGGCAAGTGGATCACCTTCGCCGGCGACAACTTGCCGCGAATCTCCACCTCGCATTCGGTATCGGGGTGTGCGGCGTCGGGCGTGAGGAAAGCCATCGCGATGACCTTGTTTAGTGTCGGAGAGAGGGTCCCGCTGGTCACGTGGCCGACTTCTTCTTTGTCACGAAACACCTTCGCCCCCTCGCGTGCGATGCGTTTGCCTTCGATCTCCAGGCCGACGCGGTAGGGCTTGCCTGTGTTGCTGTCGTGGTGTTCGAGGGCTTTTTTCCCGATGAACTCGCCCTTGTTGAGCTTCACGACCCAGCCCAGCCCAGCCTGGAACGGATCGATGTCTTCGGATAACTCGTGACCGTAAAGGGGCATTCCCGCTTCCAGTCGCAGTGTATCCCGGGCTCCGAGTCCACACGGCTTCAACTCCACGCCTTGTGTCGGAGCGACGTCATCGAATATGTGCTCGACCAGCGCCTGGAGTTCGTCGTTGGCGACGATGACTTCCCAACCGAGTTCGCCCGTGTAGCCGGTTCGGCTCCAAATTCGCATGTGCCCCGGTTGGGTCATTCGTGTCGTCGCATAGTAGTTCTTGAGTTTGGCCGCGGCGGGAGCTTGGGCTTCGGTGAGTTTGCGGGAGTCGGGGCCTTGGATTGCCAGCATACCCCAATCGAGCGTTTTGTCCACCATATCCACATTGTAGTTTGCGATGTGCTTTTCAATCCACGCACATATTTTTTCTCGATTCGAGGCGTTGACGACCATCATCCAAAACGTGTCGAGGCGGTAGACCAACACGTCATCGAGGACGCCGCCTTGCTCATTACAAAGGAGCCCATAGCGGACCTGTCCGGGGGACATGCTATCGACGTCGTTGGTAAAAATGTGTTGCAGAAAGTCCCCGGCGTCGGGTCCTTGGAACAACAAGCGTCCCATGTGAGAAATATCGAACAACCCAGCGGCAGTGCGAACGGCCTCGTGTTCTTCGTTAATGCTCGTATACCGGACGGGCATATCCCACCCGCCGAATTCCGTTATCTGGGCACCTTTTGTCTTGTGCCAATCATACAGTGGTGTGCGCTGAGCCATGTCAGACCCTCACCGAACAGTGTCTTCGACTCCACCTTTGCGACCAAAACGAGTTGGCCAAGAAGTGGAGTCTTGGGTATCAAATGTCCGGGCGATGTGCAAAGTCTAAGAGTTCTTCGGTTGTTCTTCAAGCGGGAACTCCCGAAGCAACGTTAGTGTCTATCATACTCCAAGCACAGGGAATGTGGACAGTGGAACGTGGACGTTCCACCGGACGCCTCTCCCTTTCCACCTTTTTTCGGAGTTTCCCGATGGAACAATCACGGATCGCCGAGTTCTTCGTGGACCCGAACCATCCGTTCCACCTGGCCCACATGGAGCAAGCATTACAAGAGGCCCAGATCGCAGCCTCCGAAGACGAGGTCCCGGTTGGTGCATTGATCGTTTCTCTCGAACGCGGAATCATAGGTCAGGCACATAACCAACGCGAAACGTTGACGGATCCAACCGCCCACGCCGAGATGATCGCCATTACCCAAGCCGCCCAAGCCTTGAAATCGTGGCGTTTGGCCGACTGTGTTCTTTATGTCACGTTGGAGCCCTGTGCGATGTGTGCCGGAGCCATCGTCCTCGCGAGACTCCCGTATGTCGTTTATGGAACCACAGACCCGAAGGCTGGTGCCTGCCACACGCTCTACGAAATCCCGTCTGATCCGCGACTCAATCATCGGGCGCAAGTTCTTGGTGGAGTCATGGCCGACCAATGTGGGGCCGTGTTGACGGATTTCTTTGCGGCCAAACGACGAATGGGAAAAAAGTAGGGAACAGGGAACAGAAAGACGAAAAGAATCTCATGCGAAGGTGCGAAGGAGCAAAAGAAATACCAAGACAAACCAAAGATGATACGGACGACGCGGATCAGGCTCTTGTGCATGGCGTGTTTTGGAAAGTTGTGTTTCGCCGGGGCGGTGGGATCAATCCGAGTCGTGATGTTTGTCTTGTCTGGAAGCCGCGCAGCGGCTTCCGAACAAACTCACAAAATACGCCATACACAAGAGCCTGATCCGCGTCATCCGTGGTTTGGGTTGCTATTTCTTTTGTTCCTTCGCGTCTTCGCGCTTTCGCGTGAGATTCTTTTCGTCTTTCCGTTATCCGTTCCCTATTCCCTATTGACAACGGGATGTCACAAACCGCCTAATCAACGTCTGTGCGACAACGCGAAGCTATTATTGCTCTTTACAAAATCCAGGATTGGTCTGATGAACAATTATGTCCGAGTAGGAGGGATGGTCTGTCTGGCCGTCCTTGGCGTCTTCCTTTTGTGTCCCGATTCTGTTGGCCAACAGAAAACGAAGAAGGCCAATAAGGAAAGCTCCGAAGAAGTCCTCGCGCCATTACCCGCGTCGTGGGTGAAGTCGATGAACTGGCGTTCGATCGGTCCGGCCAACATGAGTGGGCGAATTACCGCCCTCTCAATTTACGAAGCCGACCCGACGACGTTTTATGCCGCCACGGCTTCCGGTGGCCTCCTGAAAACTACGAACAACGGAACCAGTTTCGTTCACCAATTCGATCGCGAAGAAGCCGTATCGATCGGCGACGTTTGCGTGGCTCCGTCCGACCCCGACGTCGTCTGGGTGGGCACCGGAGAAGCGAACCCGCGAAATTCGGTATCGTATGGGAACGGGGTCTACAAGTCCGTCGATGGCGGAAAGACGTGGAAACATATGGGACTCAAGGAGACGTTCCAGATCGGCAAGATTCTAATTCATCCAACGAATCCCGACATCGTGTATGTCGGAGCGTTGGGTCGGTTATATGGTCCGAACCCCGAGCGAGGGTTGTTCAAAACGACGGACGGCGGAAAGTCGTGGAAAAAGATCCTGTACAAGGACGTCAACACAGGCGTCATCGACATGCGAATGCATCCCCGTGATCCTGATACACTCCTAGTCGCCATGTGGGAACGCAGGCGTGATGCCTTTGATTCCTTTCTCACCAAGGAACTGCCCGAAGGACTCGATACCTACGATCCCGAAGTACGCTGGGGCAAGAACGCAGGACTCTACAAAACGACCAACGGCGGACGCTCGTTCCGGAAAATTACGAAAGGATTGCCGAGTTCCAAAATTGGACGCATCGGCTTGGACTGGTATCGCACCAATCCCAACGTGATCTATGCCGTTGTGAGTTGTGAAAATATAGGGAAAGGGAAACAGCCACCGCCAAAGCCCTATCTCGGCATTCGTGGATTCACGGACAAGAAGGGAGCCAAGATATTCGTCCTGGTTGATAGTCCAGCGGACAAAGCCGGGTTGGAATCCGGAGACATAGTCCAAAAGTATAACAAACAACCAATCAAGACGTATGACGATCTACGCGCGGAAATAAAGAATAGCAAGATTGGCGAGGTCGTCACTATAACCATACTGCGGGAAAACGAGGTCAAGACATTCAGAGTTAAACTCACCAAAGAACCTACTCCAGATAAACGGAAAGGGGTTGGTGGGCCTGGTGGACCAACAAAACTACGGCCTTACGCCGCCTACTATGGCGGACAAAAAGAAAACGTCCAACACCTGCAAGGTCCCAACGCTCACGAGTATGGTGGGATATATCGGTCCGACGACGCGGGCGAGAGTTGGGAACGAGTGAATAGCTTTAATCCTCGGCCCATGTACTTCAGTGAAATCCGCATTGATCCCAGCAATGACCAAAAGGTCTACATTTTGGGCATTCGATTATGGCGATCCGTGGATGGCGGGAATACATTCAAGTCCGACCGAAGTCGTGGAATTCATGCCGACGGGCACGCCTTGTGGATCGATCCAAGAGACGGTAGGCATGCCATCATCGGAAACGATGGAGGCATCTATTCGACATATGACGCCATGAAAACGTGGAACCATCATAACTACATGGCTATGGGTCAATTCTATCACGTAACGGTCGATAACAGACAGCCTTACCATGTGTACGGAGGCCTCCAGGACAATGGAAGTTGGGGTGGGCCAAGCATGAGTTTGCGAGGTGGTTTGATCAATGCCGACTGGATTTCCATCGGTGGCGGTGATGGGTTCGTCTGCCGCGTCGATCCAACCGATCCCAACGTTGTTTATTACGAGAGTCAGAATGGACGAGTCCGAAGACGTAACTTGAAGACGGGTGAATCGAGCTTCGTCACCCCCTCTCGAAAAGACAAATCCGCCCCCAAGTTCCGTTTCAACTGGAAGACGCCCTTCATATTGTCCCATCATAACGGACACATCTTGTATTGCGCCGGAAACTATGTCTTCCGATCCATCGACCGAGGCGAAAAACCTCGTAAGATTTCTCCCGAAATCACACTCACGAAGCGAGGGAGCGCGACAGCACTTGCCGAGTCACCTGTGGATCGCCAAGTGCTGTGGGTCGGGACCGACGACGGGGCTGTTTGGGTCACCAAAGATGGTGGAGACGAATGGACCAATGTCACCAAGCGATTTGGCCTGAAAGGGCCTCGATGGGTTGCGACCATTGAGGCGTCTCGATTCGCCGCCGGACGTGCCTACGTGACTTTCGACGCACACAGGTCGGATGACGATAACCCATATGTCTTTGTGACGGAAGATTATGGCAAGACCTGGAACTCGATTAGTTCCAACTTGCCGCGAGGTTCTACACGCTGTCTGCGGGAAGACGTGAAGAACCCGAACTTGCTTTATACTGGGACGGAGTTTGGGCTTTACGCATCGACCAATCGTGGGAAAACCTGGACAAAGTTGAATAATAATCTCCCGACCGTCGCCATCCATGAAATCGCCGTTCATCCGACTGCTGGGGAGATCGTTGCCGCGACGCACGGGCGGAGTTTGTGGATTTTGGATGTGACTCCGCTCCGGCAGATGACCGGAGAAGTGATCAAGGCGAAAGCCCATCTCTACACACCGCAGAAGGTAATCCGATGGGTTCGCAAACCGACTCGCGGGCGACACCAACCCCGATTTGTGGGCACGAATCCTCCATCGTCCGCGCAGATCTTTTATTCGCTCAATGCTCCGGCAAAGAAAGTCGAATTGCGAATCTTCGACATCGAAGGAAAGGTCCTACGTGTTCTCAAAGGTTCCGGGAAACCTGGCCTGAACCGAATTGAGTGGGATACCCGAAAGGATGCACCCAAGAGAAAAAAAGGGAAGGCGAAAAAATCCACTTCTCGGTTCCGCGTTCGGCGGCGTGTTCCTGTGCCTAATGGACTCTATCGACTCATGCTGAATGTGGACGGCAAGGAATTCACGAGCATCCTGCGAATCGAAGCCGATCCCAATTTTCCACGCACTAAGATTGTGGCCGAGGACGAATTGAACGAAGACTTACTCGAACGAATCCGAAAGTAACAATTTTCCATTACGCGCTTCGATGGTGGACCGTCGGTCAGGTTGCAAACTTGTGGGCGGTCCAATTATTAATTGTCGGATTTGGGGATAGTCGCGTTTATCGTCTGTGCGAAAGGGCGCCAAAGACAGGCGTTCTTTCGCGCAGCGAAAGACGACATTCTCCGAACTACCACAATTCCAATTCCTATTGATACGTTTGTCCCGCCGACGTTCCCGAGCAACAATCCATTCCCAACATTTCGAACCATGTTGCGCATCAACTTGCTCTGTTGAGCGCACCGCATTGACATCACTTCGGTCAAGTTAGCAGGTTTTTTCTATCGCAGAGAACTCGGGCAGGTCGGAAGCACCGAGCCTGGCCTGCCTTTTCCGGTTAAAACACTTCTACCACTTGGAATGGCACAGCGGTTGCAAGATTGTGACTATTGATTCGGAGTTCTCCTCCTGGTTGAGGAGTATCGAATTCCACGAAAACGGAATTGAAGTCCGAGACCCAAAATCACAGCGAAGGAGTAACAACATGCGAAATTTGGTTTGCGCATTGGGAATCGTCACTGCACTTTGGTTTTGTGACGTAACGCCCCAAGCGGAAGCTCAGTTCTTGCGAAGACGAGTTTACACAACATACCGCTATCCAACCTACAACTACGCGAATTACGGTTACTACTATCCGGGGACCCGAGTCTACTCGACATACCGGTATCCGACCTACTATTCCACTCCGTACGCAACCTACTACGGAACTCCTAATTACTATCGAGGCGGCGTTGTGTACCGATCATATTCCAGGCCATTCGCCACACCCTACGCGAGGCCGTATTACAGATATGGGACATATTACAACTATCCCACACCGTATTACTATCGCACGTCCGGGTGGTATTAATAACGCCCGTGGTGTCCTCTGGATCCCGAAAGTTCTGAAAATTCAAACAGGAACGTAAGGAACCATATATATATATGTATATGTGCAAGAGCCGCTTTTTCGCTCAGTGAAGAAGCGGCTTTTCTTTTTTTCTGATTAATCGAAAAAACATGGAAAAATCGTTGACCTTACTTTCTTTCTGTCAATCAATCGGATTCCTGTCGGTTAAATTCGGACCATCCACTTTTTGTAATCTTTCTTTACCCACTCTCCCATTATTATTTCATGGAAAGGAATTCGAGAACCGATGCGTACTCATCTCTCCCAATTTTGCCGCCCGATGTTAGAATCACTCGAAGACCGGGCCGTTCCAGCCGCCATCCAACTCATCCACAATTCGCCCTACGAGGCAGCCGAGGTCGTTGATGTCTACGTCAACGACGTCCTCGTCGCGGACGACTTCACGTTCCGGTCCGCAAGTGGATTTTTGGATCTCACGCCGTTCCTGGGCGGCAATGACACGGCCACGATCAACGTCGACATCACTGCAGGCGATGCCGACGACAACAGCGATCCTGTCTTTGAGGCCGACATTCCGATCGAGAACGGAGTGAACTACATCGGCGTCGCCATTGGTGATCCGGGTTCGGACGGCAGCACCCCGGCTTTCACGGTCGCATTGGCGACTGTCGGTCAAATCGCCTCCGGCAGCTCCGATGAAGTCGACTTGCTCGTCTTCCATGGCTCCCCCGACGCACCCGAAGTTGACGTCGTTGCCCGCGACGTTGGGATCCTCGTTGACGACATCTCCTACACGGAATTCAACCAGACCGACGGCGTGGACAGCTACATCTCCGTTCCACCGGCCACGTTTACGCTCGACGTCACTTTGGCCGACGACAACGACGTCGTGGCTGCAACATTCGAAGCGGACTTGAGCGGCTTGGGTGGCGGAGCTGCCGTCGTGTTGGCCTCTGGATTCTTGGCTCCGGAACCAGGCGAAGACAACTTTGGCTTGTTGACTGTGTTGCCGGATGGCACCGCATTTCTACTTCCTGTTGTCGTCGAAGGCACCAGGTTTTCGGACGTCTTCACGGTCGACGTTGAGGAAGGCGACACCAATACGTTGCAAATCCAACGCACGTTCGGCGACACGACCGAATTCACGCTCGACCCAAATCAACCCATCATCATCGATGCCGGACGAGGTTTTGATCGGCTCTATTACAACGCCGCCTCGGCGGACCTCGAACTGCCCGACATCACGTTCCGCGGCGGACGGTTTCGAGATGCCGTTGTGGTGTTGGGAACCGATGAGAACGACATCATCACGATCGCCAACGCGGCCAACGGCTATGCCTTGGAAGTCAACGGAGCCAACTTGTTCGCGACGAGCGTCGAATCGTTTTCCGTTTATGGTCGAGGCGGAGCCGACTACGTGGACGCCTCCGGCCTCTTGGATCGTGGCGTCTATCTTGCGGGTGGCGAGGGCAACGACACACTCATCGGGGGAGCCTTGGCCGACTTCATCTTTGGCGGCGACGGTGACGACTCGATCCGCGGTGGCTCCGGACGAGACTTCCTTTTTGGCGAAGATGGGAATGACGAATTGTTCGGCGAAGGCGGCACTGATATTCTGAGCGGCGGTCGAGGCTCCGATTTCTTGGATGGCGGAGCCGGCTTCGACCTCTTGTTCGGAGGATTTGGCCGTGACACGTTAACCAGGGGTTTCGGATTCTGATCTGAAATCTACTCACTCGCAGGATCGTGTTTCACTTCTTCTCTGCTACGTTATTGAGCTGAGAAAGTAGTAGGCACACTCGCAACGCGAAATGTATTTCTGTCCGGAGTCTTATGTTTGACCATAGGACAGGTTACAAACCTGTCCTACGGTCCCGAACCACAAAACAGACACTCATTTATTTCGCGTTCGGAATGTGCCTACTGCTTTCTTAGCGCAGGGCTCAATCGGATCACAGTTACAATAAGTTCCGTATTTTCGATGTGATCTATTTCTGACTTATTTTCACTGTGTTCATTAGTTCCAAAGGTGCCAAGGTTTCGCCCTGGCATTTTTTCCATTTCTCACTTTCGCAGAACTCTGGCGTCGCGAGACCTTGATGCTCGACATCCTCCGACAACTCATAGTCTGTCTACATGTGTGGAGTTTGTTGTCCATGGGTGCCGCCGCCGTGGGACTCTACGCGACGAAGAAGGAGTGGCTGAGAAGTTTTTGGCTCATGACGGGGTTGTGGGGATTCGTCGATGGTGGGATCGCTGTATATGCATTCCTCCGGCCTGTCGGCTCTCTCGAAACTCTTCGCGACGTGTTGTTCTTCAACTGTGGGCTTGACATCGGTTATGTGATAACGGGGTTCATCTTGACGCGATTGCGGAGCCCAAAGTTCGAAGGATTTGGATGGGCCATTGTCTTACAGGGCGTTTTCTTACTTGGGCTCGATGTCTACTTCTGGTGGGCTTGTCGACAGGCGATCATGGGTTGATGGCGGGTCTCACTCCTTCGCGGCGTTCTTCCACCGGAACACGATTTCCGGACGTGTCCTCGTACATGTGATCGATTGCCGTTTCTTGTTTTTTCGGTCCACAAACGTAATTGTGTTTTCCTGATCGGGCAGGAGCTTGAAGAAAATCCGATTGCTAAACTTCGCCCCAACTGGTCCGTTGGTGAGCGAAACTTGGAAATATAACCACGCTCCCTTGAGTTTGATTTCCTTTCCGACCCACTCCAACTTCTGCACCTTCCCTTGCGCATCCTTGACAGACATCACTTCCGTTAGATAGGCCGAGATATATTTGTCAAGATTCGCCGTTTTGTCGAGGTCTATGCGTTTCTTACTTCGCTGATTCAGGACCTTTTCCAGATCGACAGGGTGGACCCACAGAGCGATCTCAAGTTTTTTCGTTTTGGGGTTCCACTCGGCCTCGGCGATGCTCGCATGGAACGGATGCGCAAATCCATATTCCGCTCCAAGGCCCAAAACATATCCGAAGAGAACCGCGAACGAAAGCACACGAACTTGGAACATCAACTTTCCCCTCTCCGACATTGCCCGTACACAAAGACCCGATTTATTCTGACATCAAGGTAGGGCAAAAACAAGCACCATCCTCAGCAACTCAAACAGGACCATTGGAAGAACTGCATGGAAATAGCATCAATTTTAGAAATCCAATTCTGTCCTGGACTCCCTGTATCACTTTGAATTCGATCTAACACTTGGTCCCTCCCTCGACTCCTTCGGTTGCCGCTCGGGCCTTCTTTTGTCCTGTGGTGCGATTCGACGGTTTCATTCCGGCGTAAAACCTAAGGAATGCTTCTGGGATATCGTTCCCCTGAGCACCTATCTCGGAGTCATAAATTCCGGAACTGTCCACCCTCACACCTTCTGTGGATGTTGTCAGAGCGGACTTGATTCCAAACCCGTAAGCTCCCGATTGCGATGTCGTTCTTGTTGGATCGCTTGCAACAATTAACATCATCTTTTACTTTAACGGGATCATTTTGATTAACAAACTTGAGCACGATATATTGAGTTTCACGAAGAGGGTTGGAAAAACTTTACGGAATAGGGGAAAAATTCTGTTCATCGCATTTTACTGCTTGTACAATTTGCATTAATAAAATTGAATTTTGATATCCATTTAGCCCAAGCCATCTAATCGTTACACTCGTTGCGGAATGCGGAATAAAGACATTGCGCTTCGAGGACGAACCTCACCGCAGGAACCGGTGCGCGCACTTTGGCCTGGTCGGGTCGCACAAGTGAAGAAGGCCACGGACAGAGAATGAGGTCTCGTTTCCGTTCCCTTCTCCTTGAGCTTTCATCCTTTTTTTGCGGGTGTTGTGCGCAACTCAGTTCGATGGCGAGTTGCGCTGAAAGACTTCCGTCGCCTTGCCGGCTTCGGTTTTCCGGTTTGTAAGAACCACCGTTGCCTTCCACCCCCCAAAGCCTCGCTTGAGAAGTTGTTTAGCCTTCAAAGTTGAAGTCCCTCCTTTTCTATCTTTCCGGAGAAAGCAGATGTTATCTTGGAATTCATTCAACCTCATGGACTGGTTTGCTCGACGGGCAAAGGAAGGCCGAAATTCAAGGCGGAACCAAAGCAAACCCCTTGCGAACAAACTCGCACTGGAAACCCTGGAAGAGCGCGTCACGCCCTCGGTCTCGGAGATCGCTGTCTCGGTGACAGGCGTGGACTTGGTGATCGAAGACGTTCAATCGGCGGGCGCCGCTGATGACTTGCGGATCTCCAGCGACGGAACGACGTTAACGATTACCGAACCGGGCGGCACCATCAACTCAGGCATCGGTGGCTCGACCGGTGGTGGGACAGATACGATGACGGTGCCGCTGAGCGCGTTCACGGGAAACATCGTCGTAAATACGCTCGGGGGAGATGACACCCTGACGATTAATCTGAGCAACCCGATTGGTCGGCAGATCGACTTCGATGGAGGTACGGTCACCGGCACGAACGACTTGTTGATTATTCAAGGTGGGACTTTCGGCACCATCACCTCCACGTTCGTTGACTCGACTTCGGGCTCGATCGACTTCGACTCCGGCACGGAGTTCATCACGTACACCGGACTTGAACCGGTCGACATGACCGGTAGCACTGCCACCGACATTATCTTGAACCTTCCGGCTGGGGCAGACAATGCCCGACTCAGCGACATCGGCGGTGGAGTCCTCCGACTTGAGAGCACAGATGCTGTTCCAACGTTCGAGTTGACTGACTTTGCCGCACCGAGCGGGTCCATCACGATCAACGGCGGGGCAGGCGACACCTTGACCAATGGGAGTAACTTGTCCTTCGGCGCAGACTTCGTTGTGAATGTGCCCGACATCAACCTCAGTGGGACGATCAGCACAGACGACCAAATTTATAACGGCGATGTTGTGGTGCTCGGCACGACTACCCTCAACGGGAATGACGTCACGTTCAACGGGACCGTCGATGGCTCCAGTGGTTCTGTGGCTGCCGACCCAATTGCGGAAATGGAGCCAAACGCCCCATTCATATTCGACCTGACGGGTGCCCAAAACATCGATGGGGCTGGGTGGAATCTCTCGTTCGATTCGACCATCGATGACTCCACGACGATCCCCCACGTTACCATCAATGGAAATGGTGACGGGACATTCGACGTGTATTCGTTCACTGCGACGGCAGGGTCGTTCGCCAGCTTCGACATCGACAACAACAGTTTTGATACCGAGTTGTTCTTGTACGATTCGTCCGGAACGTTGCTGGCTTCCAACGACGACGCACCCGATGGCGAAGGCGATGGGTTCGACTCGGAGATCAACTTTACATTCACATCCTCGGGGACGTACTACATCGTTGTCGGGGCCTGGCCCTCTGACGGCGGCCCACCACCCACCGGAGCTACTCCTCCATTCGGCGGAACCTAC
>CAYYUU010000115.1:0-11778 GCA_964474955.1 uncultured Alcaligenaceae bacterium
GGAGAACTGGGATTCCAGAAATTCGAAGAGAAAGAAAGTCGCACCGATCTCAGGTTGCAAGGACCTCCGTTCGCTCGAGCTGATATGTTGCCAGCTAATCCCATTTCACCGCCTTGTCGACTTTTCCACACTCGGAAAACTCAAGGAATTGGATTTCGAACTCAATGGGGCGGAGAAAGATGCCGTTCCATGGAAAAAACTCTCGACCCTGGAAAGGTTGGAACTCACAACGCGGCAGGTCCCCGGGAAGTGGATAGCGACGTTGGCCGAGTTGCCGAACCTGCGAAATTTTACGTGGCACGACCTTCGTCCGGGCAACGGAACACTCCAGTATTTTCGGGAACTCAAGCAGCTGAAACAGTTAACTCTTCGAACGACTTTCACACGTCGGCTTGAGAAGCTCCAAGTCGGCCCTGCGTTGGAACATCTCGCTTTTCGATGCAACGAGGCGGGTTCGCTCCAATCGTTGCCGGAGATTCCAAACCTCCGAGGGTTGTATGTCCCCTGGAATCACATCACTCCGAGCGATGTGCCCCACTTGAAAAAGTTCCCTGAATTGAGGACCCTTGTGTTGACCGGGACCAAAGTCTCGGGCGCCTCGATGAAACACCTTGCAACTCTGGAACACCTGGAAGACTTGGCACTTGAGCATACCCCCGTTGGGGACAACGCGTTGCAACACTTCGTCAACATGCGATCACTCAAGTATCTGGGCCTCCACGGGGCGAGGAAGTTCAGCAACGAGGCCCTCGCCCAACTTCGCAAGGAGCGACCTGACGTCATGGTTGCGATGAAGTGAGGGGAAGAAACGGTTTTTGGAACCGGACCAATTTACTCTCCCCTTCGTCTTCGGATCCGTATTCTTGACAAAGGTGGTCGATCCAACGACGACCGAATCAAAGGAACCACGGACGATTGGAGCACTCCAATGATTCGCCAAGAAGACCTTCAAGTCGAACAACTCGGTGAAGGCCTTTTGCCATCGCCGCTCACGCTTCCTTCTGCTGCCGAGGGGCGAAAAGGGCACTTTGTCGACGATTCGTCGCGCGTGCGGTTTGCCGTCAAGATGCGAGACGACGCCGGTGATCTGAGTTTCGAGGAGGCGGGACCTCGGGCGAATGTCTTTTTCAAGGGAGACAACACGACGGCGGCCATCGTTACCTGCGGCGGTTTGGCTCCCGGTCTGAACAACGTCATCTGCTCGGCGTTCCACGAACTTGTTGATAACTATGGCGTGAGCCGCGTGATCGGAATCCGCAATGGATATCTGGGACTCAATCCGAGTTCGGGCCTGAGGCCGTTCGAGCTGACCGAAGATTTCGTCGACTCGATACACTTGCTCGGTGGGACTGTGCTGGGGAGTTCGCGCGGTCCTCAGGATGTCTCCGTGATGGCCGATTTTCTCGAATCGGAGAAGGTGGACATTCTTTTCTGTCTGGGTGGCGATGGCACTCAGCGAGGGGCATACAACCTGCACCAAGAGGTCAAACGTCGCGGAAAACCAATTTCGATCGTTGGCATTCCGAAGACGATTGACAACGACGTCCCCTACGTCCAGATGAGTTTTGGTTTTACGACCGCGCTGGAGAAAGCAGCAGAGGTCATCCGTGGGATGCATGCAGAGGCTCGGAGTGTCATCAACGGCATCGGACTCGTGAAGTTGATGGGGCGCAACGCGGGTTTCATCACTGCAGGGGCTTCCGTAATCAGTCAAGAAGTGGACTTCACTCTGATCCCCGAAATCCCTTTTCCTCTGGAAGGGCCAGGCGGTTTTCTGGAAGCATTGGCCGACCGAATTCAACGTCGCGACCACGCCGTCGTCGTTGTGGCGGAAGGGGCCGGCCAACACCTCTTTGATCAAAGTGAAATGGAACGGGACGATTCCGGAAACGTCCGCCACAAGGACATCGGCAGGTTCCTCCGCCAGAAGATCAATGAGCACTTCGAGAAACTCAAAATCCCCGTCAACGTCAAGTATGTCGACCCAAGCTATTCAATTCGCAGCGTGCCAGCGAATGCTTACGACCGGTTCTTGAGTGACCAGATGGCACGCCACGCCGTGCACGCCGCGATGGCCGGAAAGACAGGCATGTTAATTGGTTCCATGCATGGCGTGTTCGTCAACATCCCGATCCCGGTCGTCGTCGCCGGAGAAAAACTGGTCGACGTCGAAGGGGACCTCTGGCGAGCCGTGCTGACGTCCACCCGACAACCGCACTGGACTTAACTTCTCGGAATCGTCATTTTCCATGACCACACAAAAATCGCTCCTCCAATCGATCCGCGAGTCGCCGTTTGACGACAACTTGCGGCTCGTGTACGCCGACTGGCTCGAAGAAAATGGAGACCCCGACCAGGCCGAGATGATACGACTCCAATGTGAGCTAAGGATTCTTGACCGACGCACAGCCAGAGCGAACTTCCTGACAAAGCGAACCCACGCCTTACTCAACAAGCACTACGAGGCGTGGGCAGGCTTGGACTTGGATCCTCACAACCCGGACAGTATCGAGTACGACCGAGGGACCCTCCGGCTGGCTTTCGAGGTAGAGTACCGCGACGAACCCAAGTGGCAAGAATGGATGAAATCCGTCAGTGATCGGTTCACGTATTTCCGCTGCGATTTAGAAGAGGGCAAGGACGAGTTTTCGGTGTTACGCGCCGAGGGTTGGCTCGATGGCGTCACGCAGGTTTCCCAAAATTACTTGGCCTTGAAAGGTGAAGGCGTTGATGTTTTGGAGTGGCTGCTCAAAGAACTTCGGGAGATCAATGTCTTTGGCGAATGGCTCGACCCAACAAGCGTTGCTCGCTTGGCCTCGTTGGCAAACCTTCAATCGTTGGCAATCGGAGGTCTTCATCACGAAGACTGGCTAACCTCGAGGGCTTCGACGGGAAACCAAGGCCCACCGCTCGCCAATTGCCCAGAACTTCTTTCGCTCGACGTTCAGAGATGCTGGGACATTCCTGCTGACGTAATCGTGAACTTGCCAACGCTCGGCAAACTCAAGGACCTCTCTTTGGAGACCAAGTTCTCAGCCGGATTCATGGCCTCGTTGGGAAAAGTCGCATCACTCGAAAAATTATTTGTGGGCAATGATGCGCTCCCCGAAGAATGCCTCAAGCCGCTGATCGATCTGCCCAACTTCCGGGAACTCACATGGTTCGGGAGCTACGATCAACGCAGTGAGACTCTCCGTCGGATTGGGGAACTGAAGCACTTACAAAAATTGGATCTGGGTTCCACGACCGATGCTCAACTCGCAACGCTCAAGCCAGGGCCAAAGCTGGAATCCCTGAGTTTCCGGAGTGGGAAATCAGCACCCCTCCAGTGCTTGCCGGAAATCCCCACACTGCGAACGTTGAATGTTTTCTGGAGTTACTTTCCAACCGAAGAGGTGGCCCACGTCACGAAGTTCCCAGAACTCCGAGCCTTGGTCTTGAGCCGCATCGAGGTCTCTGCCAATTCGATTAAACACCTTGTGAGTCTCAAACACCTTGAGGATTTGGCTCTCGACAATACGCCCGTCGATGACAGCGCGCTGCCACACTTCGTCAAGATGCCCTCGCTCAAGTACCTCAGTCTTCGCAACACGAAGTTTAGTGAGAATGCCGTGAAGCAACTCCGCGAGGAACGGCCAGACATTGCGATTGTCGACAATTGAGATCCGGGAGAAGTCGAACGACAGGCCCGATAGGCTTTTCGGTTGGCAACTCATCTCTAAAATCTTCTTCACCTTGGACGAAGACAGCACCAACAAAGGAAACAGAGAGTATGGGACGGCTTGACGGAAAAGTGATCATCGCCACCGGAGGCACTCAGGGAGTTGGGGAAGCTGTGGCCTTGCACGCAGCCAGGGAAGGTGCGGCAGGTGTCGTGGTTTGTGGACGTCAGGAAGACAAAGGAAAAGCCGTCGTCGACAAGCGCAACGAACTCGGTGCGCGCGTTTTGTTCGTTCGGGCCGATCTTTCTGCTCCGGACGATTGCCGCAATATTGTCAAGCAGTGCGACGAACAATTCGGTCGCGTCGATGGGCTCGTGAACGCTGCCGCTGACACCAACCGTGGGACGATCGAGGATACAACGGTCAGTTCTGGGATTATCAATTCGCCGTCAACGTCCGAGCTCCGTTTCTGTTAACCCAAGAATGCGTCCGCGTCATGAAACGCGAAAAAATCGCCGGGTCGATCGTCAACATACTCTCGGTGGCAGCTTACTGCGGCATGCCCATCCTGGTTTCGTATAGCACGACGAAAGGTGCACTCGCGACGTTTACGAAGAACACGGCAAACGGACTGCGGAAATATCGGATTCGCGTCAACGGAATCTACCTCGGCTGGACCAACACACCTGCCGAGCACGTTGTCCAAAAAAAGCAAGGCAGCCCCGACAACTGGCTCGAAATTGCGGAGAAGAAATCTCCTTTCGGTCGACTGTTGGATGCCGATGACGTCGCCCGGATGTGTACATTTTTGTTGAGCGAAGAGTCAGGCATCATGACCGGATCGAACATCGATTTTGCCCAGCGCGTGATGGGCCTTTTTCCGCCCGAACCCGATCCGGAAGACACGGGATGGTAGCGAAAATTGTTCCGCCCAAAAAAATCTTGCGTGACCTAAGCCAAAACTACACAAGAACCATACAACGATTATTCCTCTCAGCTCGACCCGCCGCAGTTGATCTTCGCCCCCGAAATGCCAACAATGTACATATCAGTCCTATCTGGCCAAGTGAAGGAAGACAAAATGATGTTTAATACAAATGCTTCCCCGCAGAATCCGTACGAACTCATGAACCAACGGCGTGGGGATTATGAACGTGAAAAGCCGATCCACCAACTGCTCATCCAGAACCGAATCGTCTTCCTGGGGGCATCTCCGGAGTTCACCGCCGACCCCAGAATTACCGACCTGACGGCAAACTACGCCATCCAGAAACTTCTTTGGTTGCAGTACGAAAACCGCAACCAAGAAATCCACATGTACATCAACAGCCCCGGCGGTTCGGTCTCCGCGACGCTGGCGCTGTATGACACAATGCAATACCTCGAATGTCCCGTCTCGACGTATTGCATGGGCTTCGCTGCGAGTGGTGCCGCGATCCTGTTGGCGGCTGGAACGAAAGGCCGACGCTACGCCCTGCCCAACTCCAAGGTGATGATCCACCAACCTTGGGGACCGGTTGGCGGGCAAATTTCGGACATCGAGATTCAAGCCACCGAGATGTTGAAGGAACGCGAACGACTTAACGAAATTCTGGTCAAGCACACCGGGCAAGACATGTCGGTGATCGAGAAGGAAACCGACCGCGACCGGTTCTTCCACGCCCACGAGGCGAAAGAATTCGGGTTGGTCGATGAGGTTCTCACTAAAATTACGGAAGAAAAGAAATAACCACCGGAGGCCAGGTTTTTAACCTGTCTGAGAAAATACGGGACAGGTTAAAAATCTGTTTTACGGAAAAAAGACGCAAGCCAACCCAGAGGATGAACGTGTCGGAGGGCTTGAGTCAAAAAAAATCTAAAGAAACAAAGGGCCAACTGCCGATAAAGGTATTGGGGTTGGCCATACCTGGAGATTAGGATTATGGCCCCAGTTCCTTATGTATTGGAAGGCGGACGCGAAGAACGCGTCATGGACATTTACAGCCGCCTTTTGCAAGAGCGAAAGATATATTTACAAGGCGGAGTGGATGATCACAGTTCGAGCTTGATCGTCACCCAGTTACACTACCTGGCGAGCGCCGACCCGAACGCCGACATTCACTTTTTCATCAATTCGCCAGGCGGTTCTGTCACCGCCGGGATGGCAATTTACGACACCATGCAAGGAATCCCTTGCGACGTTGCGACGTACTGCATGGGCCAGTGCGCCAGTATGGGTGCTGTGCTCCTGTGTGCCGGTGCTGCTGGTAAACGATACGCATTTCCTCATGCTCGTGTCATGATCCACCAGCCTCTGGCTGGCTCGGAGGGAACGACGGCGGAAATTCTGGTCCATCTGAAAGAGTTCAAACGGCTCAAGAACGATTTGAACGAAATCCTCCGAAGGCACTCCGGGCAGACACTCGAGCGCATCGAAGAGGACACCGACCGGGATAAATTCATGTCTCCCGAAGAGGCCAAGGAATACGGGCTCGTAGACCACGTGATCGAGAAGATGCCGTAAAAGCCGATTCCATCGAAAACGCACGCGGAACAAACACGTCTGGTTTTTTCTCGGTTCTACCGTAGGTACACGCGAGCCGCATGTACCAAAGACATGGACGTTGGTTTATTTCACGCTCCAGCGGGCCACCGAACGGATTGCACATTTCCCACGGAGGGGAAGATGATTCAGGTACGAAGCCAAAATAGACCGTACGTGTTCCTCCCGTGGGTGGTCGCTCTCGTCGCCTTGTTGCCAGGCTGTCGAAACACCGACATTCTCGAGATGGCCCTGCGTTCTCGGGAGGAAGACACCTATAATCTCAAGGCACAAAACGCCAATCTTCGCGCCCAGAACGAAGCCCTTCAACAACAACTCGCAGCCATGCATGGCTCGGGGATTCCTCACCAGGTGGGAGCCCCCACACCCGTTCCGATCAAAATGATTCCTCTGCGTCGTATCGCCGTGGGGAGCTTGACTTCCGGAATCAACGACGACGGGGAGCCCGGAGACGAGGCTCTCAAAGTGGTCATCGAACCACGGGATCCAGACGACCACGTCGTGCAAGTGCCAGGGTCGGTCGAGATTCAAGCCCTCGAAATTCAACCCACGGGCGTCAAAACTACAATTGGCGTGTGGCAAGTCACGCCGGCCCAGCTCCGTAAAACTTGGCGGCGAGGGTATTTCTCGACAGGCTATAACGTCTTTCTGAGGTGGCAAAAGGTCCCGCAGAGCGAGAAACTTCGGATTGTTGTTCGCATGACGCTGGACGATGGACGAGTTTTCGAAGCCGATCGCGACGTGCGAGTGAGGCCTGGAGCGACTCCTTCGCAAGTTCCCGCAAGGAATCCGCTGCACATGCCGAAGCCGTTGCCGACACAACCTGGCAATGATGTTGGCCCAGGAACCCCGGAAGGAACGCTCACTCCGCCGGTCTCACAACGTCGAACGAACTATCGGCCTCGTACGGACTTGATTAACGCCGTGAAACTTCAAACGCCGACCCCAAGCGAGGACGATTAGAAGGCACGGATCGGGAAAGCTGCTCTTCCAAATCCGACACTTGTGGTCATCCGAATGGTGGAGAGCATGCTTTTGCCTCCAGGCAAAAGCATGCTTTACTCAGGCCTCTCAAAGGCGACTCTTATTATCCAACCGGCCGAGCAAAAGCGACTATCCATCACGTGGCGTTTGCCATCACTTCCAACTGAATGATGCTTCGATTCTGTTCTTTCTCCAGATAAGCCCGTCCTTTTTTGACGTTGACGTGGTCCCACGGCAACACCTCATCGAGAGCACGCAGCCGCTGCGAATACCAAGTTGTGTCGATGCCCAGGTCTTCGAAAGTTTGCCACCAAAGTTGTGGATCAAAACATTCGCCCCAACCGTCGAGACGTGCTCCACGTCGCCAGGCCTCTTCGAGTGCAACGGCGACGCGACGATCACCGCGAGTCAGCACGCCTTCGAGTAAGCTGATGTCGATGTCGTGTTGTTTGATCTTCACGGCCTTGAGCTTGCAGCGTTGTTTCATGTATCGCCCGGCCCACTCGAGGTATTCGCGATCTCGCATGCCGTTCCACTGATACGGCGTGTGTGGCTTGGGGACGAAGTTTGAGACCGAGGCCGTCACGTCGACGTAGCGTCCGGTGACTTCTTTGCCGATGTAGGAGATCTTTTCGGCACAATCAACGATGCCGTCGAGATCGACTTTTCGTTCTCCGGGGAGGCCGATCAGGTAATAGAGTTTCACTCGTTGCCAGCCAGCCTTGAAGGCTTCGCGGCATCCTTCGTAGAGGTCATCGTTGGCGACTGGTTTCCGAATTTGGTCGCGCATGTCGTCGCGGGCGACTTCGGGGGCGAGCGTCAATCCGCCCTTGCGAACACCTTTCATGAGTTGCGGCAGTGAGCGAAGTTGGTGGTTCACTCGCAAGCTCGGCAGCGACACGCTCACGCCCAACGGGTTGAAGACTTCGTGCATTCGGTTGACGAGTTTTTCGAAGTCGGGGTAGTCGCTCGAACTCAAGCTGAGCAGGCTGATTTCGTTGTAGCCGGTGTTTCGGTAGCTCTCGAGTGCCGCCTCGACGATCGACTCGACCGACCGAGTTCGGAGTGGTCGCTTGATGACAGTGGACTGACAGAAGCGACATTGCCACGGACAACCGCGCATGATTTCGATGGCGATGCGGTCGTGCGGCGTGTTGACGTAGGGGACGACCGGACTCGTCGGAAGGGGAATGTCTTCGAGGTCCTGGTCGATCGTGCAAGCCCGGATTTCAGTCGGAACGTCTGTGCGAGTTCGATTCATGGCCGCAATCGTTCCGTCGGAATGATATTCCGGCTCGTAGAATTGCGGAGCGTAGGCCCAATCGGTTCCTCCGACAATGGCGGCGAGAATGTCTTCGCGCGCTTGGATCGATTGCTTGCGGAACTCGTCGGAATCTTTGACTTCAGAAGAGACTTCGCGGGTTTCGGCCAGCCATCGCTCTTTCCGCGAGACCCATTGTTCCATGATCCACGGGAGACTCTCTTCGCCATCGCCGATGACGAACAAGTCGATGAAGGGGGCCAACAACTCGGGATTCTGGGCTCCCGGACCTCCGGCGATGACGAGCGGATCGTCCATCGTCCTTTCGTTTGCGTGAAGCGGAATCCGTCCGAGGTCGAGCATCGTCAACACGTTGCTGTAACAGACTTCGTATTGGAGGCTGAATCCGACGAGGTCGTAGTCGCAAAGTGGCGTAAATGTTTCGAGCCCGTAAAGCGGCAGGTTGTGTTCTCGCAGGAGTGCTTCGAAGTCGGTCCACGGCGTGAACGCTCTTTCGCAGGCCCATTGCGGATCGCGGTTCATGATCGTGTAGAGGACCTGTAAACCGTGGTGGCTCATCCCGAGCGTGTAGGCGTCGGGGAATGCCATGCAGAGTTTTCCGCGGACTTGGCGGTGGTCCTTGACGATGCTATTGAGTTCGCCGCCCATGTATTGGGATGGCGTTTTGACTTTGATGACGAGCCGTGAAATTTTATCTTTCAGCGCGGCGTTGATCATTGCTCTTCTCCACACTGTGTCTGGATGGTCGCTGCTGCGGATTGTTTATTATGCGAAATTTTGGCGGGAAAGTCGCCATCAGAATGAAAGGACAGTGGAGACCGGACAATCGGTTCGTTTGCGGGAGGGAGCGTTACTCCAATTCCAAACCATAGCCAAACTGGTCGAACAAGGCTTTCTGAACTGTCGAAGTGAAGTGGTTGGCATTCACCTTCAGTTCCACCAAATTCGAAAGGTACTCCGATTCAAGAAAGGCACTGGCCGTTTTGTAAGCCGAAATGTGAATACCATTCAGATCGAGGCTACGCAACTGTGCGACGACGGGTGAGTTGACCAAAGCTTCGACGTCTGCATCCCTCATGTGGGAACGCTGTAACCTCAGCTCACGGAGGTTCGAGAACGCTCCGTGGCTAATGACTTTGGTCCCAGTAAGCGAGGAATGATAGTTGTTGTCCAAGGAGAGGACCGTCAAGTTGCTCAAGTACCTCGATTCCGCGAGGAATTCCATTTCTTGGTTCGTGACACCGCACTGGTCGAGGTTGAGTTCACGAAGTCGGTTGGTGTTTGGGCACGCAGCCAACGCCTTGGCTGCCCCAATACCAAATCGCGATCGGAAGAAACCCAAATGAACCATATTAGATAACCCTGGTGCATTGAGAACCGCAAGCAATCCGTCGCCGGAGAGCGCTGAGGACCCCTCCCACTGCAACCTTCTGAGTTTCGTCAGGTTTGGCGAGTTGGCCACCGTTGCCAAGTTCTCTAAGTCATGCAACGACCATTGCCATCCAAGTTCCAAGGACACCAAGTTCGAGATTCTGTCTGAGTCCACCAACTCTGCGATCCCCTCGTTGCCAAACGCATTCTGGCGTAGGTCCAGGTGTGTTGTTGTCAATAATTGATCCCAGGCCGCTAATATCTGGATGCCGTACTTGCTGATACCATTCGAACCCAACCCAAGCCGCTGGACGCCGAGAGTCCCTCGGCAATTTCGGAGTTGAGCCACGTCCATATCATCGAGCTTGCAGTTGCAAAGATCGAGCGCTCGCAAGTTGAGCAAGTAAGGAGACTTGTGAAGGGAGATGTGGTCCTCGGATCGAAACACTTCGTCTGGTGCGTCCGAAGTTCCCAGCTGGAGTTCTCGTAACCGGGAAGACTCCGGAAGGTTGGCCAAGGCTTCTACCCTTCCGTCAATTTTGTAAGTCCCCAAACTTTGGACGGTCGGAAACTTTCGAAAGATTGACCGCGCCGACGAGAGAAACCGGCTAAGTGGCATTCGAATGTGATAAAGGAAGCCGCGTTCAAATCGGTATTTGTTGATGTGCTTTGGAATCCCCTTCGTCCACTCCTTGCGATGTTTTCGAAGAAGTACATCCGCTCGACAACGAAAGTCAATCCGTTGGGGATCGTATTCGTCGAGGCGTGCCATCTCACATTGGACACGGATGAACTCCGCCCGCGCAGGATCGCCGTTTTCTTCGAGCCAATCCGCGTAGATCAATCGTGGTGCATCGTTTTCTGGATCGTCGAGGATGGCTTGGAAAAGGTCGTTGCCAAGACTTGGTTTCTTTTTGGCCATCGGTGTTGTCTCGTAGGATAGCCGGTTCTCGGCTCTGAAAGGGTAAAAGGAATCAGGGTGAGGGCGTCGTTTTCCACGGGCTCACGCCACGTAGCTGAGATCTTTCGCCGCTTCGCGGCTTCCAAACAAAAACAAAAAACAACAAACGCAGGCGTACTTTCGCGGACACGCAGTCGATACAACCAGAAAAACAAGCTTTCGTTGCGACTTCGAGACGATTGATTGCGGGCACAACGCAGAATCATCAGTACAGAAATTGCGCGCCCCGTGTACTTTTCATTGCGTTAGCGTCTTCCTTCGGATACATTTTGGAAAGATATGTATCTTGAGCAAGAACAAGTTCGTCGGCTCTGTTGGATCGACCGGCCCCTTGTGAGGAATCGAAATGTCTGAGAGTTTGCAACACAAACTTGACAGGGTTCGCCGACCCCGCGTCCAAATCACCTATGACGTAGAAACCAACGGGGCCATGCAGAAAATCGAGTTGCCGTTCGTGGTGGGCGTTCTTGCCGACCTTTCCGGCAACCCGAAGGAAAAGCTCGCAACTCTGAAAAATCGCAAAATGGTCCAGATCGACCGCGACAACTTCAACGAAGTCATGCGAAAAGCTGCTCCGCGAGCTGCCTTCCGCGTCCAAAACAAGCTCACCGACGAAAACACAAAAATGAACGTCGAGTTGGAGTTCAACCACATCGACGATTTCGAGCCGGCGAAAGTTGCCGAGCAAATTCCGGCCCTCAAAGAACTCTTGGATATGCGCGCCAAACTCGTCCAGTTGATGGCCAAGATGGAAGGCAATGACGAACTGGAAGAGCTGCTGACCGAAGTCATGAGCAATACCGAAAAAGCTCAGCTGCTGGCCAAATCCCTTGGCATCGACCCGAACGCCAAGGCTGCAGCGGCGGACGACGACGACGAGGATGACGACGAGGATGATGACGATTAAGGAACTCACAATACCTGAACGTTCGCAGATTTTCGGGCCATAAATCCCGGAGAATACGCCCTTTTTTTG
>CAYYUU010000116.1:0-11766 GCA_964474955.1 uncultured Alcaligenaceae bacterium
TAACCAGAGAGATATCGATTCGTATTTTGGTATGGTGAGTTCTTACTCACCATACTATTCCCATTTCACAAATTCTTTCTTTCTCTCACTTCTTATCTTTCCCTTTTGTGAAACACATTCCTGACACCACACTCTGGATCGGAAACGTTGGCGACGTCTGGGATCTCAACGCCATCTACGCCGAAGAGATCCGAGCGATCGTCGACTTCGCCAAAAACGAACCAATACCCAAACTCGGGCGGGAATTCGTGTATTGCCGCTTTCCTATTGTGGATAATGTGAACGACGATGTAGAAATTATCGAGCTGGCGATTGCAACTCTCGCTGGGTTGTTGCGTGCCGGTATGCTTTCGTTGGTATACTGCAGCAACGGAGAGAGTCGGAGCCCGGTGATCGCGGCGGCCGCGTTGAGTATTTTTTCCGAGAACCCGATTGACGAACAACTCGCGAAAATTGCTGAACTCTGTTCGGTAGATGTTTCGCCTGGATTGTGGAATCAAGTTTATGAATTACTGAACGGTGAGAACTCGCTTTAATGCCTCTTCTCGATCACTTCGATCCACCGCTGAGCAAACGTCAACACTGGCATTCGTTCCTTACTTCTTGGATCACCTATCTCTCTTCCGATTTGAATAGCAAGCTTCCGCCTGGTTACTTTACGTAGGCGAATGTCCAGTTTGGAATCGAGATAGATATAGCAACTCTGGACGAGCTATCGAACGGAGATCAAGAAGCTGGAAACGACGAACAAATTTGGGTTCCTCCGCCACCTACATCGAGTGCGCCGATGATGGTCTTAGGTGACCTGGTCGAAATACAAGTATTTCGATCGGAAGGGGACCCGTTCTTGCTGGCGCGATTGAGCTATTGAGCCCATCGAACAAAGATCGTCCCGAAGCTCGAAACACCTTTGTGACGAAATGTTGCTCTTACCTCGAGGAAGGAATCGGTGTCGTGCTTGTGGACATGGTGAGGAATCGGACTCACAATTTGCACAATGAAATCATTCGTGCGATCACTCCAACTAACGAAGGAACGACCGACGTACTTTTATCCGCCGTCGGATATCGACCTGTGGAGATCAACTACGAGACTATGTTGCAAAATTGGCTCTTCTCGTTGGAAATTGGAAGCGGCCTCCCGACCGTACCACTCTGGCTACGTGGGTACTATTGTCTAGCCGTCGAGTTCGAGAATGCCTATCGTCGCACACGTCAGGAACAGAGGATCCCAGGATGAACCCTACCCAACCATTGCCTTTCTTTTTGCTGCCAGCCCTTTCTTGATTTGTGCAAGGGTCTTGGTGTTGAATACGTCGGCTTTTTCGAGCCAGCCTCGTTGGGCGACGTAGACACCAAAACGGTAGAGCCCGAGTTCGCCCGTCGAATGAGCATCGGGATTAATAACGAGTGGAACACCGAGCTGTTTCGCTCGCTTGCAATAGACCCATTCCAAATCGAGCCGTGAAGGTTGGGCATTTATTTCGACCATAGTTCCGGTCTTTGCGGCAGCTTGCAGAACCGAGTCAAGGTTCACCTTGTAGCCTTCTCGTCGGAGAATCAACCTCCCCGTGGCATGACCCAACATGGTGACATATGGATTCTGCATGGCCCGAATGATCCGGTCCGTCATCACTTCTTCGGATTGTTTGAAATGGGTGTGGACACTGGCAACGACATAGTCAAACAGGCTCAATATGTCGTCATCATAATCCAGGCT
Source organism: uncultured Alcaligenaceae bacterium (assembly GCA_964474955.1). Classification (GTDB taxonomy): domain Bacteria; phylum Planctomycetota; class Planctomycetia; order Gemmatales; family Gemmataceae; genus CAYRFQ01. The sequence continues at coordinate 1,720 of CAYYUU010000116.1, forward strand.
TCCGTCTTCCAAGATGTCACACTCAATGCCTTTGAATATGGTGATTCCTTTGAGCTTCTTGTTGAGTCCATCGATTTCTTTGAGTTGTTGCTTGACTTGTTCCGGAGAGAGGCCATGAGCAATTGTCAAAGATTGGGAATGGTCGGCAATGCCCAAATATTTCATTCCAAGTTTCTTGGCAGCAAGTGCCATCTCTTCGAGGGTATGTTTCCCATCGCTATATGTGGTGTGATTGTGGAACACGCCGGTGATGTCTTCTTCGGTCACCAAGGTCGGAATCTCGTTATGCAAGGCTGAATGGATTTCACCAGTGTTCTCTCGCATTTCCGGTGGGATATATGCGAGATCCAACGCTTCGAAAATGTCGGCTTCGTCTTTGGCGGAAATACTTTTGCCTTCTCCTTCGAGCCCATATTCATTTAATTTCAAACCATATTCGATGGCTCGAGAACGCATAGCAATATTATGTTCTTTGCTGCCAGTGAAATAATGGAGTGCAAAAGGAAAAACATCATCCTTGACGATGCGTAAATCAGCATTCATCACGATTTGACTTTGGCCCGCTCCTTCGGACACAATCACACTCGATTTGGCATCTCCATGTGAAGTCACTTTCATGACCAACGGCATATTCACAAACGCTTCCATGATTGGTTTGGGGTCATCGGAACTCACCAAGATATCAATATCCTTGGCGGTCTCGCGTCTGCGCAGAAGGCTTCCACAAACTTCCATCCGGATGATCTGTGGACATTTTCGCAATTCGGCCAAGATCATCTCGCCGACATACATTGCTTGGTCGATCCGAAGCCGGTTGCCAACTTGCCCGAGGAATGCAATGCCTTCGAGGATCTTTTCTTGTGTCTTTGCTCCGAAGCCTTTCTTCTTGGCAACGATGCCTTCTTCACACGCGGCCTTTAACTTCTCAATCGTATCGAGTTCCATTTCTTCGTAGAGGATCTTGATCTTCTTTGGTCCGAGCCCCGGGATTCGAAGCATCAAAAGAAGTCCGGGCGGTGTCCTCTCCTTGAGCTTTGTGTACTCTTCCAACTCACTCGTGTTGATCAATGCCAAGATGTTTCGCTGCATGGACGATCCAATCCCCGGAATCTCGCCGAGTTCGCCAGCAGCAATCACGTCAGCCAAGTTTCGATCCAGTCGCAAAAGTGACTGAGCCGCATTCTTGTACGACTTGCAGCGGAACGGATTCTCGCCGTGGAGTTCCATCAAAGTTCCCATTTCGTCGAGAATCGCAGCAATATCATTCTTGTTCATGGATACATCCTGAGGGATCGAAAGTTGAGAGGGGTATAATGGTAGAATAAATACTCGGGCAGGGAACCGGCAAGGTCAGCAGAGAAGAAATGGGGAAACAACGGGGCCGTTGTCGTTATGGAATTGTGGTGTGTTAGAACAAGCCTGAAGCGCCAGCGAAAGTGTGTTGGAACAAGCCTGAAGCGCCAGCGAAGGCCCAGAAAGATCCTTCGCTAGCGCTTCAGGCTTGTAGGCAAAACCGCCTTCGCTAGCTCTTCAGGCTTTTCAAAACGGCAACGCCCAAGAAAGTTACGCCGCGACGCGGAATCCCGAAAGACCCGTCGAATGAAGCATCACTTCCAGGGCGGTCACGAGCCGATCAGGACCTCGCGCGTCTATGAGTTGACGACCACATCGGCTCATCGCTTGTCGTTCGATAGGTTCCACCATGAGGTTATGAATCGCATTTCGAATAGTCCCTGCCGAGATACTTTCGTGCCATCCCAAGCACGTCGCCGCACCTTCTTCTTCGAGACGTTGGGCAGTTGGCCAGTACGCTTCGGATTGGACGATCATCAGTTGAGGAAGCCCGACCGCGGCGAGTTCCACAGACCAACCATTCCCCGCTGTGATGGCGAAATGAGCACGAACAATTCTTGCCGTGACTTCCGCGGGCTCAACGGCTAGTTCTACGCGTTCGGGCATCGATTCGGCCAAGGCCTTCAACTCCTCTAATCCAGGATGTTGTTGACGAACAACAACATCTACCTTTCCAACTCGTGGGACGTTTAACAATATCTTTGCTAGCTCCATCGTTTTGTTGTGTGGGTCGTCTTCTCCTAAGGAAAGAAGAATGCGGAATTGATTCGGTGGAGACTTGCCATTGGGATGTGGAAGGAGCGCCGGTTCCTGGGCGCGAGCGGCACGACAACGGCGAACTTCCGAACGAACCAAGGCGTACCTAGCACCCATCAAGATTTGGGTATACGGTGAGAACTCATAGACTTCCTTGTCTGGACCTAACAGCGGGTTAATTAACAAGTGGCTCGGAAACTGAATTGCCGCGGCGTGGTCGAATGAGACAACCATAACTCCACAATTCCGAAGTGCCGCGAGATAGTCCTCAGTGACGTCCGGACTATCTACAATGATGGCGGCGGGACGGAGTCTTCGGATCTCCTGAATCGTATCAGTGAGATCATCCTCCGTTCCAATCGGGCTATCCGAGGTGAGCCATTCGTTCCCTGTCCGTTTGATATTCAGGCCGAGATACCCTGGCTCCAATCCGGACAGGAAATACGCGGTGCGACGTCGGCGCTGGAGGGCCGCGGCAAACGTCATACAACGAGCGAGTTGTTCGTAACCTGTGCGCGGAGACGCATCGACCCGAAACATCACGGGTTCTCTACTCATAATTCTCTGTTCCTGATGAGAGTTAGATGATGACGGATGATGCCTCAATCACCCGTGTACGCCACCCTATACAAAACTCTCGCTACCACCTTGCCGTCGGACGGCGAGACATAACGAAATGAAATTCGGACAGCAGAGTTCGCAAGGGATACAATACGGGGAAGGAAATTCGTCGGAAGTAATAGGAGATCGAGACGCCGCGAGTCCTGGGAGAAGGCCTCGATCGGATCGGTGTCATTGACATCTGGTTGTCAATGAGGGTCGGGATGATTCCGTTCATTCCTTCCTCTTCTCTCTTGGCCTTTCGAGAATTCTCGAAAGGGACATCGCAGGGTTCCGTCCCGCGACGAGAGGGATATTACATTAGATCACTATGCCATGAAAAGGCGAAATCAAATCAGTCTTCTCCGTTGGTAGTTGGACAAAGGAGGGAATGTAGAGTGAACAAAATAGGTGTCATGTTGAACAACTTAGAGAAGGATCGGCTGAAAGCTTTCGGTGTTGCAAAGACGACGGGCTTTGAAGTGGTGCATGCCAACACCGTCCGGGAATCCTGGGTCACTGGCCCGGAAGGAAAATTGTATATTCAAGAAGCGAAACGGAGTGGTCTTCGCATTGACTCGATGTTTGTGGGGTTTGATGCCCAAAGCTACGCAGATATTGAGTCGGTTCACAAGACCGTAGGAATTCTCGCGGTTCCTGAATTCCGGGAACAGCGGGTTAAACATGTCCTGGCTTACAGCGACTTTGCCAAAGAAATCGGAGTAAGTTCGCTAGGTATTCATCTGGGATGGATACCATCCGAGAAAACTACTCCGGAGTACACTTTTCTTTTCGAGTCCATGCTGCGTATACTTGAGAAGTGCGAAGCCAATGGACAATCCCTGAATCTCGAAACTGGACAAGAAACTCCCGACCACCTCCTCGAGTTCCTGCAGCATATCAATCGCAAGAGTCTAGGCGGCAATTTTGATTGTGGGAATTTCCTGTTATACGGAACCGCGGAACCGATCAAAGCGTTCACGACCTTGAAGCCCTATGTACGCGGGTTTCATTGTAAAGATGGAATTCGCCCATCTGAGCAGGGGAAGCTCGGGACGGAGATGCCGTTGGGGCAAGGCAACGTAGATTTTTCTACATTGCTACAAAACTCCGTGAGGAGTGGTTATACCGGTCCATTCATTATCGAACGCGAACATGGACCAAATGTCATCGAAGAAGTTCAAGCAGGAAGAGAATATCTCCAGAGAATATTGGATTCGATATTCGCTGGAGAGTAACGAACAATGGACTCCGGTTGGCCGGTATTGATTTGGCTCGGCGTGGGTGTGGGGCTTGGTCTCTCAGATCCCAGGAGACACACACGCCCCTCCCAAGAAAAACAACACTGATTCGGGGACGTAAAACAGAAAAACCGCCCGGCGTTTGCGACAATTGTTTATCGGACCGCCCCCTCGTTTAGCTACCTCACTCCAAATTCACCGGCCCGAAGCGTAAACGAGAGATGTCCGCACACCAATCCGAAACGCAAGCGAGGAGACAAAAGTACCAAAGCGGCAGCGAGCTGCCGCACTCCAAACAAAACCAAATACAAAAACCAATGGCACACGGAGTGTGCCTACGACTAACAAAATGAGTTCCATGAGGAACTTCACCAGCATCAACAAAGTACCCCATCCCTCAATTGAAAACCTCGATTGTCTGAAATCGAAGAGTGTGGTTAGAATGCCGCCACGAATGGAATCGGCCCAAGGGTTTCGTGGACCTTGGCGAAACAGAATGGAGGAGTGAGGTGGACCAAATGGAACTCGCCATCGATCAGATTGGATTAAATCCGTTTCAACCAAGGAAAGAAATCGATCCCGATGACCTCGCGGAACTGTGCGAGAGTGTCAAGAATCATGGGATCTTACAGCCCATCGTCGTCCGGCGAGTCGGGGATACGTTCCAACTTGTGGCAGGAGAGCGACGACTCCGCGCTGCCCAAACCGTCGGGTTTTCGAACGTTCCGGTTCGCCTGGTTGATTTCAACGATCAACAAACGATCGAGGCTGCCCTCGTCGAGAACATCCAACGTTCCGACTTGAACCCCATCGAAAAGGCTCTCGGGTTCAAGGACTACATCGATCGCTTTGGTCTGAACCATGACCAACTCGCTCAACGCCTCGGGTTGGCTCGATCTACGATCACCAATCTTGTGAACCTTCTAGACCTGACTCAAGACGTCCAAAACGGGCTTCGGAATGGGCAGATCACGGAAGGCCACGCGAAGGTTCTCAAAGGAGTCAAGGACGTGAACCAGCAAGTGGCGGTCTTCCGCCAGATTGTTTCTCAAGGGTTGAGCGTCAAGGCGACAGAAAGTCTGGTCCGCGAAATCCGAACCGATAAAGGCGACGAGACCAAAGGCGGGAAAAGTGCCGGCCGAGGCCCGGTCGAAAAAACGCCACACGTCCAAAGCATTGAAGACGAACTGCGACAACGTTTAGCGATCCCCGTAGACATCAAGCTCAAGGATAAAGACAAGGGACAGATCGTTCTCAAGTTCGAATCCAACGACGACTTCGAAAGAGTCCTGGAATGGATTCGACAAAGCACGGTGGCGCAGGTAGCCTAAACGAAACGGGATGAGGCGGAGGACAACTCTCCGCCTGACTCGCTGCAAGAATTGCTTTCTCGCTGCACACCAACTGGCACGACTTCCATGCTCCGGATCACTTCGATAGTTCTACTCCTGGTCCACTCGCAAATCGTGGTCGCACAAGAATCCTCGAAGCCCAAATGGAGTCGCGTCCTGCCTGCCGATCGATTCTTCACCATTTTGTTGCCCGGTAAGCCTTCCAGGACCACCAAAACCCTGGATGGAAAAGAGGGAAAAGTGGAATTGCAGGACTGGATCGTCGCCAGAACGAAAACCCTACCCCTGTTTCAGTTCACCCATTCGACTTGTCCAACTGCAGATCCGAATCCAAAAGCTTGCCAAGCTCGGTTGCGATCCGCCCAGACGATTGCTCTGGAAGAAATGAAAGGGCAATTGATCTCGGTCAGGCATTTTCGTCTTCTCACACATCCTGGAAAAGAACTACGATTCAAACTCAGAGATGGCCGGTTTGCTTTCGTGAAGTTCTTGGCAGTCCGCGAACACCTGTTTGAGTTGTTGGTGGTCGGGACGAAAGAAGAAATGGAGAGGCGAGAGGTGCGAATCTTTTTCCGATCGTTTCGGTTATTCGAAAATGACCAATGAGGAAGAACCTGCAGCAAAAGAAATGGGTCACACGACTTGGAAAATTGGAATGATCGTTCAAGTCGGCCTTGGCTCAAAATACCCGGTCTCGTATACTAACACAACATTGATCGGGGCGTAGCGCAGTTTGGCAGCGCGCCTGCCTTGGGAGCAGGAGGTCGGAGGTTCGAATCCTCTCGCCCCGATCTTTTTCAACTCACCTACCGAATAGTACTACTCATCTTGAAGATGGGCAGAAGCAAGCCAAGCACAATCACGAGCGTGAAGCCTGCCATCACGAGCAACATTAACGGCTCCAACAACCGAACAAACAGTTCCAGATTTCGAGCAGTCCTGGTTTCGAGCGCATTGGCGATATCCAAAAGGACCTTCTCAAGATTGTTACTTTCTTCACCAACCGCAATCATCTCCACAACGTCACTCGGGATATACCGACAACCCTGTAGCGGGGTGGCTAACGAATCCCCAGCCGTCACGTTATCGGCTGCCTGATCAATCGTGGTCGTGAGTACTTTGTTGCCGGTGGAATCCTTGGCAATCCGCAGAGCTTGTAGGAGTGGGATTCCGTTCTGAAGGAGCGTCCCCTGGATGCGGGTGAATCGGGACAAAGCGAGGTTCAAATAGATTTGCCCGGCGACAGGGAGGTTCAATTTCCAGGTATCGACGGCCATGCGACCCGATGCGGTCGAAGCCCATCGCCAAAATAGAATGACGCTCAAGACGAGGATGATCCCGACCAACCATCCGTATGCGATCATGAACTGGCTGAACCAGATCAACACCTTCGTCAGTTGCGGCATCTCTCCTCGCTGCTCCAACCGGTCGAAGATCGGCTTGAACATCGGGACGAAGAAGATCACGAGGACGAAGAGGACGATCGAACCAACGACTAACAAGAAGGTCGGGTAGGCAAGAGCTCCGATAACTTTCGACTTCAATTCTTCCTGATGTTCCGTGAACGTCGCGATCCGTTTGAGGACGTCTTCGAGGAAACCGCCTTCTTGACCAGCTCGCACCATGCTGACGGCAAGTTCGGTGAAGGCCTTGGGGAACTTTGCCATTGCGTCGGCGAGCGACGTTCCGTCCGCGACGTCGGCGCGGATGTCACGGATCATTGAAACGAGTGTTGATTTGGAGGACTGCCGTTCGAGGATTTCGAGCGCCCGCAAGAGAGGGACTCCGGCGTGGAGCAAATCCGCCAATTGAGAATAGAACGTCGCCATCTGGCGTGCCCCGACTCCACCAAAGAAGCCTTTTCCGGGAGCTCGGGATTGTTCAATCCGAACCGGAAAAAGTCCCTTCGAGTCGAGCATAGACATCGCTTCGGCTTCACTTCCCGCCGTCAGGATGCCTTCGCTTTGTGCTCCGGTTTGGGCCACGGCAGTGTATCGATACTCTGGCATGTCTGGAACTCGCTAGAAAATCCATCCCGGCAACGCCGGCCTTCCCTCAGGATGTTCTACGTGGAACATCCACTGGGCGATCCTGGAACACAACGCGGACAGGTATGTCACCCTTCCGGCGAACCCTTCTCCACCCAAGCCACTATTCTAGGCGATGATGTCGCCAGCAGTCACTCGGCTAACTTCTTCGACCGTAGTGATTCCTTGCATGACTTTCCGCCATCCGTCTTGTCGAAGAGTCAACATCCCTTGTTTCAAACCAGCTTGTCGGATGACCCCCGCGTTCGTCCTTTCGACGACAAGATCCTTGATGTTGTCTCCCGTCACCAGGAGTTCATGGATTCCCGTTCGCCCCCGGTATCCGCTGTTTCGGCAAGAGCGACAACCTTTGCCTTTCCAAAGTTGTGGCGGGTTCTTCAGGTCCGAGGCTCCAGGAAAATCGGTCGGCAACTCTCCGTGCTCGGGGACATATCGAACCTTACAATCCGGACAAATGGTCCGAACCAATCGCTGGGCCATCACGCCATCGACGGTACTGGCGACGAGGAACGGCTCGACGCCCATGTCGATCAAACGGGTGAAAGCACTCGGCGCGTCGTTAGTGTGGAGGGTGCTGAAGACTAAGTGGCCGGTGAGCGACGCCTGGATCGCGCTTTCCGCCGTCTCGAGGTCCCGCATCTCACCAATGAGGATGACGTCGGGGTCGTGCCGCAAAATACTTCGCAGAGCATTTGCGAACGAAAGACCGATCTTCGGATGAACCTGAATTTGGCTGATGTGTTCCTGTTGGTACTCGACGGGGTCCTCGACCGTAATGATCTTACTCGTGTCGGATTTAATTTCGTTCAGGGCACTGTATAAGGTCGTTGATTTTCCCGAGCCTGTCGGACCAGTCACGAGGATGATTCCGTGGGGTCGTTCGATCAGGTTTTTGAACTTGTTGTAGACGTCCGGAAGCATCCCAACGTTGGCCAAGTTGAAGACCATTCGACCCTTGTCCAAGAGTCGGAGGACGACCCCTTCTCCGTGGATCATGGGGATGATTGACACCCGGACGTCAATTTCACGGTTCTGGACTCGCATCTTGATACGACCGTCCTGGGGGAGGCGTTTCTCGGCGATGTTTAACCGGGACATGATTTTCAGACGGCTGATGATCGCATTCTGGAACTGGCGGAGTCCTTCGTGCATCGGCTGAGCCTGGAGAATACCGTCGATACGATACCGGACCCGGAGGCCTGTTTCCTCCGGCTCAATGTGGATGTCACTCGCTCTCTCGTGAGCCGCTTCGATAAGAATTTCGTTCACCAGGCGCACGACGGAGGCTTCCTGTGCTTCTTTGGCCTGTTCGCTGTCGTCAGTCTCGATGTCTTCCAACAATTCAACTTCGGCCTCGCCCCTTTCGGCGATGAGCTTCGTGACGATCTCACCCCCGACCCCAAAGTACTTCTTGATGAGTCGGTTAATTTCCTTGGGACTGGCGAGGACAGTTTCGATGTTGAGGCCGGTCAGGGTTTGGAGTTCGTCGATCGAATAGAAATCGAATGGGTCCCCGGTTGCCACCACCACGGTTCCATTATCCCGCATTATGGGCATTAGGCCGCGGCGATGGACGAGTTGCGACGGGACGGATTTGAGGGCCTCGGAGTCGATCTCGTAATCGGTCAAATCGACATATTTCATGTCGACTTCGTGGGCCATGAACGGGAGGAGTTCTTCCTCCGAGGCAAAGCCCTTCTCGATCAAGACGAGGTGGAGGGGTCGATCCGGAGTCGATTCGACGGCTTCCTTCGCTGCGGCCAAGTCATGAGTTTGGATAATCCCTCGTTGCACGAGTTTGTCGATTAGTTTCATGGTGTGGATCTGTGTGAGGGTTGGAGGACTTATTGAAATCAGCCCACGTTACGGCAGCCGGAGCGCTAGTTCGCCTGAAAACCGCTATCTCTATTTAACCAGAAAACTTCGCCAGGGTAGCGACCTGTTGCCGTGGTGTCCACAACTCCGGTCTGAGATCCAACGTCGGGAGGCAAATTCAAGTCCTGGTCGGGGACCTGTGCGGATCTTGTCGTTCTTTCCTCAGGACTGAGCCCACAGCTTTCGGTCCAGAGTTCGATAACTGATGGCTTCCATGACGTGGTTCGTTTGGATCGCTTCGGACTCCTCCAGATCGGCAATCGTCCGGGCCATTCGGAGAATCCTGTCGTGGGCGCGGGCCGATAGACCGAACTCCTCCATCGCTCGCTTCAAAAGGGCCTGTCCCTCGGAGTCCAGGTTGCAAAAGGTTCGGATATGACGGCTACTCATCCGGCAATTTATAATACCCGATTCCGGGCCGAAGCGTTTCGTTTGCACGGCCCTTGCCGCGTTCACCACTTCCCTCATTGAGGCACTTCCTGTCCCGTCGGATTTCGCCGAGAGTTCTTCAAAAGGGACCGCGGGAACTTCGATGTGCATGTCGATCCGGTCGAGTAATGGCCCGCTGATTTTCCCCATGTATCGTTCGACCTGGATCGGAGAACAACCACAAGCCCGCCGACCATCGCCTAGATATCCGCAGGGACATGGATTCATCGCGGCGATCAACATGAAGTTCGCTGGGAAGGTGGTCGATCGCTGGGCACGTGAGATCGTGACCTCGCCTCCTTCCAGAGGTTGCCGGAGGACTTCCAGACTTCGACGGTTGAACTCGGGGAGTTCGTCGAGGAAGAGAATTCCGTTGTGGGCCAGGCTGATTTC
>CAYYUU010000117.1:0-6910 GCA_964474955.1 uncultured Alcaligenaceae bacterium
GAGGTTTGCATCATGCAAGAAAGAAAGAGGGATTGGAAAGTCGCTTTACGGTTTGCGAAAAGTCCTTTGTCTTCTGGTTTTGTAAAGTTACTTTGTATTCGGGCCGTCGGATCAAGAAGTGTCACGGTTCTGGGAATGCGGTCTTTCGCGGATCAAAAGAATGCATTTTGTTGTGCGCGTTCTCGTCTCCTTCATTTGTCCACCTTCACTCTTTCGGCAGAAACTCGCCTTCGAAGTCCGGCGGATATATCACATCATACTCGCCTTCGTGTTCGACTGCGACCACAGCAGCCATTCGAAGATCGTTATCCAATAGACGAACCTTCTCGATGACATTGCGCACGCACCGAAGCGCCGGTCCACGTTCAGAGGCTTGTAAAAAGAGCACCATTAATGGTTGCTCACCAACATAGTCGTATCCCTGATTTTCGATGATTCCACCGGAACGCTCGACGATGAGATCTGGAAGATGGGCACGAACGTCCAGATCGGGATTGTCGAGCAGATTTGGGTCGAGTCGAATAACGATGTGGATCATTTTATCAAGACGTCTCCTCTCGCGTGCTCGCCATCAGTGCCGGAAAATCAATCCCTTCCCGCTTGTCGTTCGCATGAACAGAGAAAGTACTGTGAATATGGTAATTGTGCTCTTGGGGAAATCGTTCCATTCGGTCGATGGATTCCAATTTTTTATCTTTCGGAACAGACCAAAGCCAAGTCCAATCATGAACAGAGCGAAGAGTTCCAAGTTCCCAATCGCCGATACAAGCGACGCCGCGAAATATCACCACGGTGTCCGTTGAGCTATGCTTGGGAGCATGGACGAGCAAGAGTGGTTCTCCTGATAGATCCAGTTGGATAGAGTCATCGAAGAAGTCAATTCCGCCCCGTTGGAATCCACGCTGGAGGCATGATTTGGCTTCGGGAAAAGCTTCTTGGAGTGAGCGAAAAGTAGTTGAGGAGAAATGATCCCAGTGTTTGTGCGTACACAACAAATACTTCACGGAGACGGACAATTCAGACACTGCTTGTTGAGCTACCACGGCTGGGCTCGGTTCCCGAGAACCGCGAGGAGGCATCTCTAAAATCGCCGCTTCACCTCCGTGGACAAACAACCAACACCCCGTCCGAAACCAGTTGAACTGGCCGAGAAGGTAAATGCCATCAAACCATGGCTCCAAAGCCATCGGGGCCTCCGTTTCCGTCGAGGAAGTCTTCACAACCAAACGGTTAATTGGGTGATTCCTTTCGAAATCCGCTGTATAAGAGGACCAACAACCGGCGCTCTTCAACCGATACTTTTGAACGGGAGCACTTGACAGGCATGGTACCAAATAAAATTGACCTAACCAGCTTGATTCGTCCGCGGCGTAAAATTACCGGAATCTCGGCGATCCTGCTGCCGTTCACTTCTCGCGGCGAGATTGATTGGGATGCGTTCACGACTCACGTCGCGAGGACGTCCGACGTGGGGTTAACTCCTGCGGTGAATATGGACACAGGTTATGCCAATCTCATCGACGAACCCACACGCCAAGAAGCTCTTCGGCGGACACGAGAAACTCTTGGGGCACGACCGTTTGTGGCTGGGGCTTACGTTTCCGATAAACCTGAAAGTGCTTTTGACCTCTCGGCCTATGCCAAGCAAATCGAATCCATTCGGAATCATGGTGGAATTCCGGTCATCTTTCAATCGTTCGGACTCACCCAACAACAGGATCAAAAGATTGTCGAGAGTTATGCGCAAATCGCTGATCATTGCGAAGAGTTCATTGCGTTCGAACTCGGGACTATGTTCGTTCCGTTCGGCAAAGTATATTCACTTGATGTGTATCGTGGCTTGTTAGGCATTCCACAGTGTAGCGGTGCGAAACATTCGTCGCTCGAACGCGAACCTGAGTGGGAACGTCTGATGTTGCGTGATGAGGTCCGTCCGGATTTTAGAGTCTATACGGGCAATGATCTCGCCATCGACATGGTGATGTATGGCAGTGACTATTTACTCGGGCTGAGTACGTTTGCTCCGGATTTGTTCGCTGAGCGTGATGCGTATTGGGCCGAGGGAAATCCCGCGTTCTATCAACTTAATGATATCCTCCAGTATCTGGGGTTCTTTGTGTTTCGGCAGCCTGTTCCTGCGTATAAGCACTCGGCAGCGATGTTCTTACATATGCGAGGTTGGATTAACAGTGATCGAACACATCCGGGAAGTCCCGAACGACCGGCGAGTGATAAGGAGGTTCTGCGAGATATATTTCGACAGTTGGGATTGTCGGAAGTGGGATGATGGAGACGCGCAATAGAACAAAGTAGGAAAACAGAAATCCAGAAAACAAAGACAAAAACAAAACTACGAAAGAGGCAGCGAAGCTGCCGTACTCCAAAACACACCAACCCGAAGCGCGAGCGAGGAACTCTGACACCAACCCGAAGCGCAAGCGAGGAACTCTGACACCAACCCGAAGCGCGAGCGAGGAACTCTGACACCAACCCGAAGCGCGAGCGAGGACACGACAATACCAAAGTGGCAGCGAAGCTGCCGCACTCCAAAATAAAAAACGATAGACGCGGAGTTAGGATTGCTACGGCGATTCCTCTTATTCGTGGCGAAAATTATATCGATTGGAGACGGTTTGTTCGCGGCCGAACCTCCGAAAAATCGATTTATGCTCGTCGCCGCTTTGCCGCAGCGGTTATCATATATATTTAGAAACAAACCGTTTGCGACTTGCCACCGACTGTCGCGGATTGCGAAAGATCATATAGACGGGAGCCTTCATTCATGACTCGTTTTCTTCTCGTTTGCGCCGTTGTCCTTTTTGGTGCGAACGCTGTTTTGGCCGATACGAACACGAAGCCGTCCTCGTTGCCCACGAATCCTGCGGAGTTGGTGAGGTGGTTGGGCTCGGACTCCTACAAGGACCGAGCGCGGGCTGCTGATGTTTTGGAGAAATATTCGAATAAGGTCATCCCGATTCTCGAAAAAGGGTTGCAAAGTCCTGATCCCGAAATCCGCAAACGCTGCCGACTGCTTTTGTTCGAAGCGTACAAGACGCCCGAACAACGCAAAATGGAACTGTTCATCCGAACAGGAAAAGGTTCTCCGACTGGATGGTCGGCATTTTCGAAGACCGTCGGCAAGGATGAAATCGCGAGGCGGATGTTCCTCGAAATCTACCACGCGGACAAGAACACCATCACGACTCTTGAGAAAGACAAAAGCGGGGCCAAGAAGCTCCTCGAAGAATGGGTCAACAAGATCTCGCGTCGGCCCTATCCGAACATCCGGAATGGCAACATCATGCAGACCCGAAAGGGCGAAGTCGCGGCCTTGCTTTACTCGGCTCTTGTCGCGAACATCGATACTCGCACGACCCAACGGATGTACAGCATTTTTTATCGACCCGACGTCCGGCGTCATTTTGACAATCGCTCGCTCCTTCGTCCGTTGCTCATTAAGGTTCTTCGAAGGTTCCCGAACACTACCCGCACTCTTTCCTATCGGATTAACATCGCCCGGAATGTGGGTGTGACCGACGAACTCCGGAAAGACATCGAGCCGTTGTTGCTCAAACAAATCAAGTCTGCCGTCAAGAACTCGAACAACTTGAATGAGCTTTCGAACATCGCAAATTACGCAAGCCAACTCGGGATGAGCAAGGCAGTCAAGAAGGAATTGATCCCGGCTGTCGAAAAGCTCGCCAAGCAGGCGGCCAACAAACCTAACGACATCAACGCGTTTTATCGAATTGTGTCGGTGGCTAATCGGCTCGAGATGGAGCAGACGCTTCAAAAAGTTCTCAAGCCTGCCTTCCGGAAGTTGGTCGCGAAGCAAGGCAACACGACGAACCGACTCTATCAATTCACATACATGGCACGAATCCTCGACGTCGAAAAAGAAACCAACACCGTGCTCCGCAAGCATTTCGAAAAACGACTCCAGAAGGTGATGATCAAGCCAAACCAAAACGACATCACCCGACTCCTCAATGAATCGCGTTCCATCCCAATTCCGTACGATCTGCAAGGCTACCTCAAACCGGCGGCTCTTGAGGTGGTGTATTCCGAACTGGCAAAGGGTGCCAACCTCAGTCGCATTCAGAGCTTGAGTTATCTCATCCAACAATGCGGCCTGGGGGAAGTCTCGAACACATTGATCCTGCCATACGTCCTCACGAAAGCCAAGACCATCCAGTTAGATGCCAAGAACGTCGACAACTTCCAGCAACTCGTCTACGCCGCCCAACGGCTAGGCATCCAACAACGAGTCCTGCAGGAAATGAAACCACGGTTGACCAAGTTCTTCCAAGAGTTGGGCAAGCAACCCATCGAAGGGCGATACCCAAGGCTGTTAGGTCTGGTCCGCAATTTGAAATTGAAAGAGGCCGTTCCATACGCTCTGAAAGTCGCCGAGTCCAGTCGGGTGTACAGCGGATACCGCGGGCAAGCTCTCCAATATGTCGGAAAAAACGGGGACAAAAATGACATCGAGAAACTCAAGAAGTTGCTCAAGGATACGTCTTCGGTTGGCAGCATCACGATCAACGGCACTCCGATCAAAACCCAAGTCCGAGACGCCGCCCTTGCCACAATGGTCCACTTGAGTGGCAAGACTTTGCGAGACTTTGGATTCGACTACGCTCGTCGATTTGGAACTGGCTACCTCAACACGAGCTACAGTTGCTATGGCTTCACGAGTGAGAAGAGTCGAGCTGCGGCGTTCAAGAAGTGGAACGACTTTCAAAAAACGCAGGAGGTCGAAGGCGGAAGGCAGAAAAGTTGAGACTCTTGTCTTTGTCTTTCTGTTCCCTGTTCCCTGTGTTCTCGTTTTCTCTTTTGCTCCTTGCATTTGCGGCCTTCTCGCGAGACAATACCGTATTGTATCGTCAGCAATCCTACCCACCCCCGACTCACGAAAAATCCACCATGCCGCGAATCTTTCTTTACGCCTTCCTTGGATGGTGTCTGGCATTCCCCGGAGTGTCGTTCGCTCAAAACAAAATCTTGAAGTTCGCCGCGACGGATTGGCCGTGGTGGCGAGGGCCGGATCGCAATGGCATCGCGAACCCAAACCAGAAGCCGCCATTGCACTGGGGCGAGAAGAAAAACGTAGTTTGGAAGACGCCCGTGCCGGGTCGTGGACATGGTTCGCCTACGATCGTTGGAGATCGCATCTACCTGGCGACGGCAGAGAAGAAAAACCAAACGCAATCGGTCGTTTGTTTTGACCGCAAGACCGGCAAGCTCATCTGGAAGACGCTCGTCCACAAAGGGGGATTCGATAAGCGAGGCAACAAACGCTCGTCGCAGGCTTCGTCCACCGTGGCCTGTGACGGCGAACGGTTGTTCATCAACTTCAACCACAAACGAGCGATCCACACAACGGCCCTCGATCTCGACGGCAAGATTCTCTGGCAAAAGAAGATCACCCCGTATGTCACCCATCAAGGATTTGGTTCGTCGCCTGCGATTTATGGCTCGCTCGTCCTGGTTTCGGCAGACAACAAAGGCGGCGGGGCCATCACAGCGCTCGACCGCAAGACCGGGAAAGTCGTCTGGAAACATCAGCGACCCAAGATGCCGAATTACGCCTCGCCGATCGTCGTGAACGTGGCCGGAAAAGACCAGCTGATCTTCACGGGATGCAAACTCGTATCGAGCTATGAACCCAAGACCGGCAAGAAAATCTGGGAGATCGAAGGGGCCACGACCGAAACCGTGACGTCGACCGTCACCGATGGCCGCGTCGTCATCACCAGCGGTGGGTATCCTCGAAATCACATCGCCGCCGTCGCCGCCGATGGTTCTGGCAAGATTGTTTGGAACCGAAGAATCCGTTGCTACGTCCCATCCATGGTGCTCAAAGACGGCAACTTATATGCCGTGACGGACCCAGGCTTTGCGTATTGCCTGGATTGCAAGACTGGCGAGGAGCGCTGGTCCAAGCGGTTGCCCGGGACGTTCTACTCGTCACCCGTCCTGGTCGGAGACGTTTTCTTTGTGACGAACCAAACCGGCGTTACGTTCGTTTATAAGGCCACTCCGAAGAAATTCGAAACCATCGCCGTGAACAAACTCGGCGACGATGTGTTCGCCACTCCGACGTTCGTGGGAAGCAAGATTTACATGCGAGTCGGCGTCAACGGAGAAAGTGGACGTCAGGAGTATTTGTATTGCCTTGGGAAGTAATGATTCGGCGGGACAACAGAGAGAATAAGATACCATTCCCACATCGGGTTGACTCAGGAGATCACCATGAAAAAGTTGTTTGTCTGGTCATTAGTCGGGGTCGTGTTTTGTTGCGGTGGCTTGAATGCCCAGGAGAAAAAAGGGGGCAAGTTCGACTGGCCGCAGTGGCGCGGGCCAAACCGCGATGGTGTTTCCGCCGAGACGGGCTTGTTGAAGACTTGGCCCAAGGGCGGACCCAAGGTGGCCTGGAAGGTCAAGGGACTCGGTCGTGGATTCTCCAGCGTTGCCGTCGCCAACGGAAGAGTCTACACACTCGGCGACCGAGACGGCGATTGCGACATGATCTGCCTCGACGAAAAGACGGGCAAAGAACTTTGGGCGACGCGAATTCGTTCGGCGACCGGCAACGGACCTCGAAGCACCCCGACCGTCGATGGCGACCGCGTTTATGCCGTGGGCCGAGAAGGCATCCTCGCTTGCGTCGATTCCAAGACCGGCAAGCTCCACTGGACGATCGATTTTCGTGGGAAACGATTCGGCGGGCGTTGCATGTCGGGTTGGGATTATAGCGAGTCGATCTTGATCGACGGCGACAAATTGATCTGCACGCCCGGAGCCAACAAGGCTGCCGTTGCTGCCCTCGACAAAAAGACCGGCAAGACGATCTGGCAAACCGAGGTTCCCCAATGCGGCGGTGCGGGATACGCGTCTCTGATCGTCT
>CAYYUU010000117.1:6920-11741 GCA_964474955.1 uncultured Alcaligenaceae bacterium
GTGGTGGCGTCCGGCAGTACATTACCCTGTTGGGTAGATATGCCGTTGGCGTCCGCGCCAAAGACGGCAAACTCCTCTGGCAATATCGCAAAGTGACGAACGGAACGGCGAACATTCCGACTCCGATCGTGCACAAAGACTACGTCTTGCTTTCCACAGCCTACGACACGGGAACGGCCCTTTTGAAATTGTTGGCCGACGGAGAGGGAGGCGTCAAAGCCGAAGAACAATATTTCCTCAACGGGCGAACGGAACTGCAGAATCACCACGGTGGCTTGATTCGGGTTGGCGATTACGTCTATGGTGGCCACGCCCACAACAAAGGCTTCCCGTTCTGCCTGCACTGGAAGACAGGGAAATTCAAGTGGGGACCGATTGTGCCCGGTCCAGGCCGAGGTTCGGCGGCTGTCGTTTACGCCGACGGACATCTCTATTTCCGCTACCAAAACAATAATATGGCCCTCATCGAAGCCAACCCCAACAAGTACGTCGTCAAGAGCGTCTTTCGCCTGCCGGACGAAATTGCAACGCCGAGCTGGCCCCATCCCGTCGTCGCGAACGGCAAACTTTACATTCGCAGCAACAACGGCTGGTTGTTCTGCTACGACGTGAAGGCCAAGGACTAACTGCCTAATGCAGAATTTGTGCGCGTCTTTGGATGTCAGAGTTTGTTTTTTTCAAGCCTGAAGCGCGAGCGAAGGATCTTGCTTGCTTTGTCCTTCGTTCGCGCTTCAGGCTTGTCACGAAGATTCCAAGCCAGGGCCGCTGAGAATTCCGAGAGATTTGTTGCGAAGGGGTGAGTTCGAGGTATGATGTCAATAGCCAGTGCTACGCACCTTCGAACTCTCCTATCAAAAACTCTTCCATTTGGAGGGGAGATGTTTTGATGTGCGAAATGCGAAGAAATGGGGCATTCGAATCTCAGACGACGAGATTGTCCGGAAATTCGAATTTTCGCGCAAGTTTTCGCGGCAATCCCGTTTACCTTCTGAACCGCAACACAAGAAAACGAATGCCGTATTGAGGAATTAGCCCGACACTTGGCTTCTGCCTTATCGGTTAGGGTAGATTGGAGGGCTCAACCCATGAAAACTAATCGGACTCTACCACTTTCTGTTCTGCTCGTGCTGCTTCTGAGCTTGTGCCCGACACAAGTTTTCGCAGGAGGCATGGGATTTCAAAACCCCTTGAGCATTCCTGTGGTGGTGCAGGGCACGAGCGAGATTCGCGGGCTGTTATACAGGGGTCCTCGTCTCTTGGTTCGTCCGAAACAAACGGGTTACGATCCCAACGTTCCCGCGGGAGTGCGGCTCATCGTCATCATCGACGCGAACCAACCCCGTCGAATCCTCTTTCGGCAGCAAATCCGATTTACCGGGCAAAACGTGTTCTACCGGATTCAGCCAAATCCACGCGCGACACCAGGAAACGAGGTCATCCTCGTCCCCATCCAAGCCCCAATCCCTGGTCCGGGTGGCCCCGGGCTCAATTAACCCCAATCCGCCAAAACACCAAACATCCAAAAACACCCAGCCAAACGAGGCTGGGTGTTTTTCTTTTCTCCCGCGCGCAAGAAGCGGATAGCTTCCCCTGCGGCCTCTTCGGTAAGATGCCACTCAGAATTCACAAACTCGGGGAGCCCTTTGGAACGCCGGAACCATGACCCAATCCGAACCGACCGCGCGTCAACGAACTATCGTCGAAGAAGTCTGCCGGTACGTCGAGAGTCATTTCGAAGAAGACGTTTCGTTGACTGCGCTGGCGAAACACGTTGGTTTGAGTCCGGCCTACGTCCAGCGCATCTTCAAGCGAGTTCTGGACATCACGCCCAAGCAGTATGCCGACGCTTGCCGATTGGAGCGATTGAAAACGGGGCTCAAGACGACCGACACCGTCACGTCCGCGATGTTCGAAGCGGGATATGGTTCGAGCAGCCGGTTGTACGAACGAGCCGCCCAACATCTGGGCATGACACCGGGGACCTACAAACGCGGGGGAAAAGACATGACGATCGGATACACTTTCGGCGAATCGACGCTCGGGCTCGTCCTGTTGGCCGGGACCCAGAAGGGCGTCTGCATGGTGAGTCTGGGCGACGCAATCGATGAACTCGAGACCGCCCTTTCGGAAGAGTTTCCACATGCGAAACTGACGCGAGACGACGCCAACCTCGAACGTTGGCTCCAAGAACTCATCCGCCATCTCGCGGGCGAACAACCCATTCTCGATTTACCTCTCGATGTTCAAGCCACGGCGTTCCAGTGGAAGGTTTGGCAAGAGCTGTGCAAAATACCCTACGGCGCGACCAGAACCTACAGCGAGATTGCCAAGGCCATCGACAAGCCCACTGCGGCACGAGCCGTCGGCCATGCGTGTGCGACCAATCCCGTGGCCATCGTCGTGCCATGTCACCGAGTCGTACGCGAAGATGGACAACTCGGAGGATACCGGTGGGGACTTGAGCGAAAGAAAGAACTCATCCGGCAGGAGGGAATAGGGAACAGAGAATAAGGAACAGAGAATAAGGAACAGAGAATAAGGAACAGAGGATAGGGAACAGGGAACAGAAAGACAGATTCTCACGCGAAGACGCAAAGACGCGAAGGGAAGAAGCGGAAATTAGTTACTTATTCCCTATTCCCTATTCCCTATTCCTTGCCCCGGAAATTCACAAAGCGGAATACTCTGCGTCGGTTCGGCCAACAATTCCGCGAGAGTCGTTTGTCGAAACGCCCCTTCCACCATCGCCAGAGCATTGTCGAGCCGTTTGTGTAAGGGGCACAAGTTCACACCGTGGGCGGCGATGTCGAGCGGGCACGTCTGAATCCGTTCGACCGGGTCGACCGCATTCACGACGTCGAGAATCGTTAATTCTTCCGCCGGAATGACCAGCACAATCCCGCCACCCGCACCACGCTGCGAACGAACAATCCCACTCCGACTCAGAGCTTGCAAAATCTTCGAGAGGTAGGCTTGCGGAACCTTCGTCACCCGAGCGATTTGTTCTGTCGTCTGGGGAGTGTTCGGATTCGTCGCCAGATACACGACGGCACGCAAGGCATACTCGTTCGGCTTTGAAATCACGATGTCCTTCCGAAGAAAATCTAAAATTTGTTGCAAATTGGACTTTTCAGTCCAATTAAGCCGACGTATCCTTAAATAGGACTAAATGGTCCAATTAGTCCCCACCGCGATTTCTTCCGAGAAATCGTCCTGCCGCTGATAACATATTGTATTCGAAAGGAAATCAACCATGAAGCACATCGACGAACCCCGTCTGGAGTCGGACGTCGCGTATCGCTACGAATATCTTGCCGAGTTCATCGGCTTCGACGAAGAAGACGTCGAGACGCTCCACAACGCCGCGGCCATCGTTGGTCCGCTCGTACCGCAGTTAGTCGATGGAGTCTACCAAAAGTTATTTTCCTACGACGCCACCAAACGCCACTTCTTGCCTCGACAAGCTGGGTACACAGGGTCGTTGCCGGACGATTTGGAGTCGCTCGAACAAGACCACGAGATGATCCAGTTCCGCAAAAAGCACTTGGCCCGATACCTGGAAATGCTCGTGACCCGGCCTTACAACGCACGCATGGTTGAGTACCTGGACTTGGTCGGCAAGATGCACACGCCGCAAGCCGGAAGCGCAGAACTCGACGTGCCGCTGGTACAGATGAACGCGTTGATGGGATTCGTGGCCGACGTGTTAATGCAAGTGATTCACAGTGCCGGGCTCGACCCAGAGACCGAATTGCGGACGCAAAGGGCCTTCCAAAAACTTCTTTGGATTCAAAATGATTTGATCAGCCGACATCGAGTTAATGACCGGTCCACCATCTCGCAAGGTCAACCGGAATCGAGTTTGGCGAACTAAAATATCACAAGACGCCGCAAGTGCGGGATTCTGATACGAACCCGAAGCACGACCTCAAAACCTGCGTTTCGGGTTCGTATCAAAAACCAATGCCGCCATCTCGCCGAGCACATCACTACCTTCGTTCTGGTTGGAAAAACGACCCTGTTGGGCCTGGATAGTACCATCCTTGTGGTGCTTCGTAGAAAAACCTCTCCGGTGCTTCATAGAAGAACCCTTTGGGCGGCTCATAGTACCGATACCACCAATCGCAGTCCTCTTCGGGACCATGATATTCCGAACCCGAAAAGAGCCCGCCGAAGTACGAATGTCTTTCTTGAATTACCTTGGCTTTCAACCTCTGTGGCAGCTTCGAGGGCTCGTTCTTCTCGTCGGCAAAAAGTGGCGAGGCACACCAGACCACCAATAGACAAATCGTCGCTGCACGGATCATCGGCAGTGGGGATGTCATGTACGAGTCTCCTCTCTGGGAAGGAATGTTAGAACCACTAAGCGTTGAGAACGTTTGATCTAATTTTTTCATGGTCCTCAAAATTATGTACTCCCTTCGTGGAACTCTTCAAAACATATTCATTTCGTTTTGTGAACTATTGCTACACCGCAATTCTGTTTGGGATAATGTTGGTGGTCCCGCAAGATGGTCTGCTCACGACGAAAATATCAGAAGGTCTGCACCGCCATGTTGTTCGGGGCTGGTTCGTGGATCGGAGTCGTGTGACATTTGCCCTCCTCAATTTTGTCAGTCCGAGATGTGAGAGTCTGTTCGATAAGGGGGGCAAATTGCTATTTCAACCCTAAGAGAGACTCCAACCATCCCAGCGACCTGGGCGACGAACAATGGGACTTGGTCGAACCCTTGATCCTTGTGTATCCCGGTGCACGTCCCCGAGCCCACTCGATGCGAGATGTCCTCGACGCCATTTTCTACCTCACCAAAACGGGATGTC